>NZ_JAKWFH010000002.1:0-225285 GCF_029522185.1 Burkholderia sp. IO2
CCGGCGCCGCGGCCGTCGTGGCGGCGCTCTTCGCGCCTGCGGCGCCCGATGCCGGCGCGGCGGAAGCCGCCGTAGCCGGGGCCGCGGCCGGTGCGCTCGCCGCGGCAGCGCCCGATGCGCCGTACCACGTCTTCACGCCCTTGTGGCCCGCACATGCGCCCTTCTTCGACACGCCCGAGTAGAACGAGCCGTCCTTGCACAGCCCGGTCGTGCCGGCCGGCGCGCTGGCCGGAACCTGCGCGAACGCACCGATCGACACACCCATGCCGGCGACCAGCGCGGCGATCAACATCGTTTTTTTCATGATCCTCTCCTGATTTGCCTGAATGACGAAAGCGTCCGGGACATCCCCGGCGACAGCGACGGTTACCGCGCCCAGCGGCACACGCGGTGATGGTGATGATCGAAGTGGCACACGCGGTGCGAATGCGCTTCGGCCAGTGCCGGCACGAGCACGGCGCAAGCCAGTGCGGTGGCCGTCAGGATCTTCGCGATGCGGTTCATGGTGAAACTCTCCCGGATAGTCAGCCGGTGATCCGGCTGGTACCTCCTTAACGCCGGGCGTCGACACGCCGTGCACCGCCCCTGCGGGCAATTGACGATCTTTGACATCGCATCGCCTGTCGACGATCGAAGCTGACGAATGTCTTTCTTTTCTTTCTGGTTCTTCAGCTTCTCGATCGTTTGGAATTCGAAGGAATGTGTCGAAGCGAAAAGCAGTGCGCGTAAATCGCGCCGACCAATAAAAATCTATGGTCACCCCCTTTTTTGCAACACCGATCTTCGATGCCGTGTATGGCTTGCCTAAATCTATCCGGCGTCGTTGTGGGGATTGCTCTCCGCGCCACGATGAGAGTCGCGCCTGACCGTCCTAAAAAACCGCGCGGCTTCAGAAGCCAATTTTTATGACAGGTTCTCGGTCAGGCCGGTGTGCCGTTCACGTCATCAAATTTCAGCGTTCGCAAAACCAGGTGGGTGATTCTTACAGCAACAAGCCGAAGTCGGTTAATCAGGCCGGCATACCTGCCGACCGCGCATCGAAGGTGGTACGGCTGGTAACAAGTGCCCATGCCGTACGAGCCAGCTTATTTGCCAGCGCGCAAGCCACAACGTTTGAGTGCCGACGCGCCAGCATGGTCCGGACCCAATCGGCAAGCCGGCCGCTTTGCCGTTCCAGTTGCTGCATGTAGACTCGGGCGCACTGCACCAGTAGCCGCCGGATATTCTTGTCCCCGCGTTTGCTGATGCCCAGCAGATTGCTTTTGCCGCCCGTGCTGTACTGGCGTGGCACGAGCCCGACCGATGCGGCAAAGTCGCGACTGCAGCCGTATTGCTTGCCGTCGCCCATTTCCGCGGCCAGCACGCTTGCCGTAATCGGGCCAACGCAAGGAATGCTCAAGAGGCATTGCCCCAGCTCATCGTCGGCTAGTTGCCGAGCCATCTCGGCGTCAATCTCACTGATCTGCTCACTCAGGTACTTGAAATGGCCGTGCAAGCGCTCGAGGATCGCCACTAGCCGGGGCGGCAGCGCATGCTCGGCCAGCACAGCCGGCAATCGCTTGATCACGGCTTGCCCGACTGGCAGGCTGATGCCGAATTCGAGCAGGAACCCGTGTAATTGGTTGGCCGTCTTCACTCGATCCCGCACCAGAGAATCACGCACGCGGTGCAAAGCTGACAAAATCTGCTGCGACTCCGTCTTCGGCATCACAAATCGCATAGATGGGCGTGAGGCTGCCTCGCAGATCGCTTCGGCGTCCACGAAGTCGTTTTTGTTACTCTTGACGAAGGGCCGCACGAACTGTGGCGAGATCAGTTTGACCTGATGGCCCCAGCCCGCCAATTGGCGCGCCATGTAATGTGCTCCGGCGCAGGCCTCCATGACCACGGTGCAGGGGTGAAACTTGGCGAAAAACTCGATTAGCTGCTTGCGGTTCACCTTCTTGCGGAACACGGCTTTGCCGTGCCGATCCTGCCCGTGAAGATGAAACGAATGTTTGCCCAGATCGATCCCAACCAGCGTTACGTCATGCATGATGGCCTCTCCAGAAAAGAAAACACCCTACAGCGTAACCCGCGTGTAGGGTGGGGGTGACCATCTCATTAACCGCCTGAATGCAGGCGGTTCGTCTAGAACGCACACCCACTCGACCGGCTACGCACCGACCTCGCCCCACGGCGTCGGCTCCGGCACCGCGCACGGCCCGTCGACATCGATCGATTTGAAGTCGGCAGGCCCGACGATCTCCAGGTACTCCATGTCCGGCGAGTAATCGAACAGGTAGTGGACGATCCCCGGCGCCTGGTGCACGCAGTCGCCCGCCGCCACCAGCGTTTCCTGTTCGCCGTACATGAAGCGCGCCCAGCCCTTCAGCATGATCACGATATGGAACTCGGCCTCGTGACGGTGCCAGCCGGTGCCCGCCTCCGGTGCATGATTGGCCCTGACGAGTTGCGCGACGACCTTGCCGTTCGTCGCGGCGGCGATACCGAGATCGCGGTACAGGAAGAAGTCGCGCAGGCCCTCGCCTTGAAAGGCGGTGTCCTGCGGCTTCACGTGGGAAAAAGCGGTGGTGGTCGGCGTGCTCATCGCGGTGCTCCTTCATCGAAAGGATCACGCGAGACAAGCATTAAGCGTTCCAGTTTGCGGCGGCACGACACCGTGCGCGTCAGCGCTTGCGCCGCTTGCCGGTCAGCAGCGTCTGCGCGATCACCGCGAGCAGCAGGAACGCGCCGCTCGCGAGGTTCTGGTAGTACGGGCTCAACGTGCCGACCTGGTTGATCACGTTCTCGATCACGCCGAGCAGCAGCACGCCCGCGAGCGGGCCGAACAGCGTGCCGACGCCGCCCGTCAGCAGCACGCCGCCGATCACCGCCGCCGCGATCGATTGCAGCTCGTAGCTGTTGCCGGCGCCCGGCAGCCCCGAATCGAGCCGCGACGCGAGCAGCGCGCCGGCCAGCCCCGCCAGCGCCCCGCTCAGCCCGTACGTGACGACCTTGAGCCCCTCGACGTTCACGCCGAGCATGCGCGCCGCCTCCTCGTTGCCGCCGATCGCGAACACGCCCGCGCCGTAGCGCGTGTGATTCAGCACGAACGCGGCGACGAGATACGCGACGAGCACGATCCATACGAGATGGCCGACGCCGAACAGCGAGCCGTTCGCGATCGTCGCGAAGAAGCCGGGGTTCGCGATCAGCATGTCCTGGCTCGCGAGCACGAGCGACAGCCCTTTCAAGCCGAGCAATGCGGCGAGCGTGACGATGAACGGCGCCATCCGCGCGCGGGCGATCAGCCAGCCGTTCATGAGCCCGACGATCAGCCCGACGCACACCGGCGCGGCCAGCGCGGCGCCCCAGCCGTACGGCGCCGCATACGCGGCGATCACGGTGCCGAGCCCGACGAGCGAGCCGACCGACAGGTCGAACCCGCCGAGGATGATCACGAAGCTCTGCCCGATCGTGATCAGCGCGACAAACGCGGCGGCCGCGACGATATCGAGCAGGTTCGGCGCACTCAGGAAATGCGGAAACACGCGGCCGGCGATCAGGCACACGAGCACGAGGATCGCGATCGCACCGCGCGCCTGCACGAGCCGGACGAACTGCGCGCGACGCGCGCGGCCGGCATCCTGTGCGGTGTGCGGAGTCATCGGCGCGGTCGACATGTCAGGCTCCCGAGCGTTGCAGGTACAACGCGCCGAGGATGAACGCGGCCTTCAGGATCTGCGCATACGTGTAGCTGATGTTGTTCATGATGAAGCTGGCATCGAGCAGTTGCAGGAGCAGCACGCCGAACACGGTGCCGACGATCGACACGCGCCCGCCGGACAGCGGCGTGCCGCCGATCACCGACGCGGCGATCGCATCGAGTTCGAAGTTCACGCCAACATAGTTCGGATCGCCTGCGCCGAGCCGCGCGGTGGCGAACAGGCCCGCCAGCCCGGCCAGCGCCCCGCTCGCCGCATAGACCGCCAGCAGCGTGCGCCGCACCGGCACGCCGGCCAGATGCGCGGCGTCGCGGCTCGCGCCGACGAGAATCGTGTAGCGCCCGAAGGTCGTGTTGCGTACGACGAAGAACACGACGGCCGCGCACACGAGCGCGATCAGCATCACGACCGGCAGCCCGAACCACGTGCCGATGCCGACGAAGTCGAACGCATCGGACGGCGGCAGGCTCACGCGCGAGCCGCCGAGCAACGCCTGCGCCAGCCCGCGCGCGGCGACCAGCAACGCGAGCCCGGAAATCAGCGGATCGATGCCGAGCCGCGCGACGAGCCCGCCGTTGAACAGGCCGACCGCGAGCCCGATCGCAATGGCCGCCGCGAACGCCGCGCCGGTGCCGTACGGCAGGCACACCGCGATGATCGCGCTGGACAGCGCCATCACCGAGCCGACCGACAGGTCGATCCCGCGCGTGGCGATCGCGAGGTTCTGCCCGAGCGCGATCAGCACGATCGGCGCGGCCTGGAACAGCAGGCTGCGCGCGGCGAGCGGATTCGAGAAGCCGGGCGTGACGATCAGGTTGAAGACGGCGAGCGCGACGAACGCGAGATACACGCTGTGGTCGCGCGCCTGCGCGAACAGCGAGCGGCGCGACGGGCGGCGGGCTTCATCGGGTTCGCTCATCAGGTTGGCAAGATTCACGCTGTCCTCGTCCTCGGGTCGATGTGCGGGGCGTCAGGTCTGGTTCGCGAGCAGCGCGGTCACGTCGTCGGGGCTCGCGCCGCGCGTCGGCAGTTCGCCGCTCGTCGCGCCTTCATGCAGGATCACGAGCCGGTCGGCCAGCTCGAGCAGTTCTTCCATCTCCGACGACGTCGCGACCACCGCGAGCCCGTCGTCGGCGAGCCGTTTGACGAGATCGTGCACTTCGGCCTTCGCGCCGACGTCGATGCCGCGCGTCGGGTCGTCGAGCAGCAGCACCGACGGCTCGGTCGACAGGCAGCGCGCGATCAGCGCCTTCTGCTGGTTGCCGCCGGACAGCGTCGAGATCGGCGCGCCCGCATGCGACGTCTTGATGCCCAGCTCGCGGATGTAGCGCTCGACGAGCGCCTCCTGCTTGCGCACGGAGATGAAGCCGAACCGGGCGATGCGCGGCAGCACACACACGACGATGTTCTCGCGCACCGACAGCTTCGAGAAAATGCCTTCCGAGCGGCGATCCTCGGACAGGAACGCGAGCCCCGCGCGAATCGCGCGCGCCGGGTCGGCGCCGTCGAGCGCCCTGCCGCCGACGCGCACCGCGCCGCCGTCCGGCTGCTGCGCGCCGAATACGGCCTTGAACGTTTCGGTGCGGCCCGCGCCGAGCAAACCCGCGAGCCCGACGATCTCCTTCGGCGCGACGCGGAACGACACGTCGCGCAAACGCGTGCCCCAGCGCAGCCCGTCGACGGCGAGCGCGGGCTCCCGCGTCGTGTCGGCGGCCACCGTCTCCGCCTGTTCGCGCGGGCCGTGCGCACCGACTTCGCGGCCGAGCATCGCCGCAATCAGCGCCATGCGCGGCAGCCGGTCCGGCGACTCGCTGCGCACCACCGCGCCGTCGCGCAGCACGGTGAGCCGGTCGCACATCCGGTAGCACTCCGACAGCCGATGGCTCACCAGCACGATCGCGATGCCGGTCGCGCGCAACTGCTCGACGACGCCGAACAGCACCTCGACTTCCGCACCGCTCAACGCGGAAGTCGGCTCGTCGAGAATCAGCACGCGCGCGCCGAGCGACACGCCGCGTGCGATCGACACCATCTGCTGCTGGCCGAGCCCGAGCGAGCCGACCTTGTCGGCCGGATCGACGTCGAGCCCGTAACGCTCGACGATCTCGCGGGTGCGCGCCCGCATCGCGCGGCGGTCGATCCACGGGCCGAAGCGACGCGGCTCGTGACCGAGGAAGATGTTCTCGGCCACGCTGCGTTCGGGAATCAGGTTGATTTCCTGGTAGACCGCGCAGATGCCCGCGCGCTGCGCGGCACGCGGGCTGTCGAACGACACGGGCACGCCGTCGACGCGGATCTCGCCCGCATCGGGCTGGTGAAAGCCGGTGAGGATCTTGATCAGCGTCGACTTGCCGGCGCCGTTCTCGCCCATCAGCCCGTGCACCTCGCCCGCGCGCAGCGACAGCGACACGCCGTTCAGCGCGCGCACGACGCCGAACGTCTTGCCGACGCCGTGCGTTTCGAGCACGACGGGTTGGCCGTGGGCGCCCGAGTCGGCGCCGGGTCCGGCGGGAAGCGTTGCGTCCATCGCGCGCCTCGCGTTCGCGGTTGAGCGGTTGAGCAGCGGTTGAGCAGCGGTTGAGCGATTGCCGAGCGTTTGCCGGCCGATCAGTAGACGAGGTTCGCTTCGAGCGAATGCTTCGCGTTCGCCTTGTCGTACAGCGCGTCATCCATGATCTGCTTCTGCGCGACCGGCTTGCCGGCGAACCATGCTTCGAGCGACTTGAACGCGAGCGGGCCGAAGCGCGGGTTCGTCTCGACGCTCGCCGCGGCCGAACCGTTCGCGATCGCGGTGACGAAGTCCTTGGTGCCGTCGATCGACACGACCGTCACGCCGCGCTGCTTGCCGGCCTGCCGCAACGCGGTCATCGCGCCGAGCGCCATCGTGTCGGCCTGCGCGTAGATGGCGTTCACGTCCGGATGCGCGAGCAATACCTGCTCCATCACCTTCTGCGCTTCGGTGGCCGACCAGTTCGCGGTTTGCGACGCGACGATCTTCATGTTCGGGAATTTCTTCAGGCCGTCGGCGAAGCCGTCGGTGCGCTGGCTCTCGACGGTATTGCCGTAGCCGCCCTGGATCTCGGCGATCACGGCTTTGCCGCCCGTCGCATCGGCGAGCGCCTGCGCGGCGCGCTGCCCCTGCCGGAAGAAGTCGGAGCCGAGGAACGTGATGAAATCCTGGCACGGCGTGCCGGCCGTCTGGCGGTCGATCGTGACGACCGGAATGCCCTTTGCGCGCGCCTGCGCGAGCGCGGGCTGCAGGCCGGTCGAATCGTTCGGCGCGACGATCAGCGCCTGTGCGCCCTGGTTGATCATGCTTTCGATATCCGCGACCTGCTTCGCCTGGTTCGCGTTCGCATTCGTATACAGCAGGCGCTTGACGCCGGCCGCCTTCGCGGCGGCGCGTACCGACGCGGTTTCGGTCGCGCGGAACGGGTTCTGTTCGTTCTCGGACTGCGAGAAGCCGACGACGAGATCGGTCAGCTTCACGCCGCCCGGCTTCGGATTCGTGCAGGTCTGCGCGGAACTCGCACCGACCTTCTGCGCATTGTCCTGCGCATGCGCGATCGCGACGCATCCGAGCGTCACACCCATCGTCACCACGATACGTTGCAGCTTTGCACGGCTCGGCATCATCGTCTCCAAATGTTGTGATGGCGTGATCGGCCCGCGCCCCGTCGCCTGCGGACGGCATCGGCGTCACGAATTAATATTATTACTCGATATTATCGCCTGCCCGACTCAGGATAATCCCGTATCGCCGAACCCGTCAGGCGGGGCCCGGCGTCCACCGCAACGTCGCCTGCAGCGACTCGCCCGGCGCCAGCACGCAGCCGCCGACGAGCGACGCGGGTTCCGTTGCATTGAAGCTGTCCGTCGTGTTCGTGACGGGCTCGACGCACAGCGCGTCGGCGCCCGACGGCGCGTACACGACGAGCTGGTCGAACGGCTGCTCGGCCTGCAGCACCAGTTGCCGGCCGCGCTCCGGCCAGATCACCGCGGCTTCGCGCGACCAGCCGACGAAATTGTTGTCGAGTTCGAATGCATCGACCGGCATCCCGCCGCGCAGCGCGGCGACGGCCGGGTGATCGCCGACGTGGGTAGGCAGCACGTCCGCATCGGCATGCCACATCGCGTCGACGTGCGCCTTCACGACGGTGTGCGGCGTGCGCAGGTAATACGGGTGATGGCCCATGCCGAACGGCATCGGCTGTGCGCCGAGGTTGCGCGCGGACAGCGTGATCGACAGCACGGGGCCGTCGAGCCGGATCGACTGGCGCGCCTCGTAATGGAACGGCCAGTCGCCCGCGCGGCCCGTGTCGGGGCGATGTTCGAAGCGCAGGTCGACCTGCGTTTCGTCGCGCTGCTCGACCTGCCACGGACGCAGCCAGCCGTGCCCGTGCAGCGCGTGACGATACGCATCGTCCGGGCCGGACAGGTCGATCGTGCGGCCGTCGAATTCGAACTTCGCGTCGCGGATGCGGTTGCAGTACGGAAACAGCGGGAAGCTCGCGAAGCGCAGCGGATCGCCGCTCGCGAGCGCCGCGTCGGTGGTCGGGCGAAACCAGTGCTGCGGGCCGTCCGGCGCTTCGTCGTAGTACGCGGCGATCGAGCCGCCGGCCAGCGGCGCGACGCGGACGCGGGTCGACCCGCTGGCGAGTTCGATCAGGTCGGTATGGCGGGGCATTCCCATCGGCATCGATCATCCCGGGATGAAGCTGACGACCCCGTCGCCGGCATGCAGCATCCGGCCGCGGGCATGTGCGGCCAAGGATGGCACGGCGCCGCCCGCGTGGTCAATAATATTTGTTGATATTATTATCCGGACATCCACGCATCCGGCGGAACACGCGTAAAGCTTGATTGCCGGCCCGAATGGCCGATGTTACCGTCGGGTCAGATTGATCCGACCCGCTGTTCATCACCGACTTTATTTGCCCACCCTGCCGAGGCCGGACCGCGCTCCTACCGTGAAACGCTCTACTCAACGTCGCCCCACGATGACCGACATCGCCAAGCTTGCCGGCGTGTCGCAATCCACCGTCTCCCTCGTGCTGAACAACGCGGCGGGCACCAAGTTCTCGGACGCCACGCGCGAAAAAGTGCTGAAGATCGCGCACGAGCTCGGCTACCGGTTCCTGCCGCGCGAAGTGACGATGACGCACGGCGGCGAGCGCGACCTGATCGTCTATCTGGCCGACGAAATCTCGACGAGCCCGCACCCGGTCGTCAACATCGACGGCGCGCGCGACGCGGCGTATGCCAACGGCAAGCTGCTCGCCGTGTACTCGACGCACGGCAACGTCGACATCGAGCGCCAGGTGCTCGAATCGGTGCTCGCGATGCCGAACCTGCTCGGCGTCGTCTATGCGACCGTCTATACGCGCAAGGTCGCGCTGCCGGCCGAGCTGCTGCGCGTGCCGGCCGTGCTGCTCAACTGCTACACGACGGACAGCGGGCTGTCGTCGATCGTGCCGGCCGAAGTCGCGGGCGGCCATGCGGCGACCGAATACCTGCTGCGCGCGGGCCACCGGCGCATCGGCTACGTCAACGGCGAGCCGTGGCAGGACGCCGCGAAGGACCGGCTGAAGGGCTATCGCACCGCGCTGGCCACGGCCGACATCCCGTTCGCGCCGGAACTCGTGCGCGACGGCGACTGGGGCTCCGACACCGGCTTCGAGCAGACGCTGTCGCTGCTGCGCGAGCCGAACCCGCCCACCGCGATCTTCTGCGCGAACGACCTGATGGCGATCGGCGCGATCGAGGCCGTCAAGCATCTCGGCATGCGCGTGCCCGACGACATCTCGGTGCTCGGCTACGACGACCAGGAAATCGCGCGGCATACGCACCCGCCGCTGTCGACGATCGTGCTGCCGAACTACGAGCTGGGCCGTTGGGCGGTCGAGATCCTGCTGCAGGAAGAACAGAACCGTGCGGTCGGCATGCCCGTGCGCCGCCGCGCGATCAAGCTCGACGGGCCGCTCGTCGAGCGCGGGTCGGTGCGGACCGTCGAGACGGCCGCGCAATCGGCGAGCGCGTAGGCGCGCCCCTTCCTCCTTCCGACACCCCCCTGCGACGCGGGCGGCACATTCGCCGCCCGTGCGTGCTTGCACGCCCTGTCGCCCCCCGCTTGCCCTCCGTGTTGCCGCCCATTCGAGGGTAAACACCATCACTAAATTATTAGTAATATTTCTCCGTCATTTCTATACTTGCGTCGGCATCGGGCAGAACCCCGGGCCACGACAGAACAACACGACGAGACGGTGACCGGAAGCGACCGCGCGCGAACCCGCCGCGCGGCCCGCTCCGTGCCGTCCGCACATCACACGCGCACCGTGCCGCGACGCTTGCCGTCCGGGCACCGCTTCATCGCATCGAGTCACCAGTCGTCCGCTTCTCCCAATTGATCCGGAGTCCAGAATGACTATCACGTCTCGTCTCAAGCCCGCCGCGCTCGCGGTCTTCGTCTTGCTCGCCTCGTGCGGCGGCGATGATTCGTCCGCCCCGTCGGCATCCGCGCTTGCCGCGCATGCGTCCGTCGATGCCGCGTCCAGCGACGGTGCGGCCACGGCCAACGCCGCCGCATCCAGCGATTTCATGAACATGGGTCACGGCGGCCCGTCGCATTTCCCGAACCAGCTGGTCACGCTCGGCCTGCCGGGGCCAACGCCCGCGCTGCGCGTGTCGTCGCGCGGCGTGCCGCCGTATGCGCCGCCGCCACCGCCCGTCGCGACCGACACGCAAACGCTGACGCTCGCCGATTTCGATACGTACGGTCCGGCGTGGAGGAGCGGCGGCACGAACACGATCCGGATCGACGGCACGAGCACGGACGGCGCGAAGCTCGTCACCAACGCGCAGCATCCGGCGTACGGCCACGCGTCGTACGAAGCGGACGTGACGATCGGCGCGCCCGCGCCCGGCGCGAATACCGCGAATGCGGGCTTCATCGTGCACGTGACGAACCCGTCGGTCGGCACCGATGCGCTGACGGGCTACTACATCGGGCTCGACGCGGTGCGCCACGTGGTGCAGGTCGGCCGCGAGCAGAACAACTGGACCGACTTCATCGACTACCCGGCGCCCGCGGTCGTGCCGGGCAGCACGCATCACCTGAAGGTCGTCACGCGCAACAACGCGATCGACGTGTATGTCGACGGCGCGCAGGTGATCAGCATCAACGACGCGACGAGCGGCCTGACGACCGCGCTGCGCGCGGGCGCGTTCGGGCTGCGCCGCTTCGGCGCGAGCGTCGCGTTCAGCAACGTGACCGTGAGCCGCCATCCGGACGTCGCGCCGAAAACCTACGACTTCTCGCGCGTGGTGGGCGCCGTGTACAACCCGTGGAATGCCGTCAACGCGATCGATTTCTGGCAGCACTACGATCCGGCGATCGTCGACCGCGAGCTCGACTACGCGCAGACGTACGGGATGAACACGATCACCGTGTACCTGCACTACCTGAACTGGGTCAACGATCGCGACGCGTTCCTCGCGAAGTTCGACAGCCTGCTTGAGATCGCCGCGCGCCACGGGCTGAAGGTCGCGCCGATCTTCTACGACGATTGCTGGCACGTCGATCCCGCGTACGGCCCGCAGCCCGCGCCGATCTTCGGCGTGCACAACAGCCGCTGGGTGCAGTCGCCCGGGCAGTCGGTCGAGCAGCAGTACCTGCAGCCGATCGCGGCCAGCGCGTCGACCACCTACAAGCAGGACCTGCAGCACTACATCGCCGATTTCGTGTCCGCGCACCGCAACGACCCGCGCATCCTGTACTGGGAGCCGATGAACGAGCCCGGCTGCAGCGGCAACGGCGCGCTGCAGCCGACGCGCGCGCTGATGATGAACGACGCGCGCATCGCGATCCTGAACGCGGGCGCGACGCAGCCGATCAATTCGCCGAACGTGCAGGAGCCGGAAGGCGATTACTTCTCCGACTTCCATGCGTTCCACCCGTACGCGCTCAACGCGACGACGCCCGACTACTCGCTGCCGCCGAGCCTGCTCGACAGCCTGAATTCGGAAACGCTGCAGCGCGGCTGGCCGGGCGGCCAGGCAGGCCAGACGATGGCCGGCATCGCATCCACCTACGGCGGCAAGACGGGCTTCCTCGTGTGGGAGTTGATGATCGGCCGCACGAATACGCGCTTCCACTGGGGGCAGACGGCGTCCGCCCCGGCGACCGTCGAGCCGGCGACGCCGTTCCAGGGCACGCTCTACCCCGACGGTCACCCGTGGAGCACGGCCGAGGTGCAGGCGCTCGCGAGCGCGTTCAGCTCGCGGCTGCGCGTGCTGAACGCGACGTACTACAACGACACGACGTTCACGACGCCGGTGTTCTCGTCGATCACGCCGCTGGTCGATTTCGACCTGAACACCGAGCGCGGCACCGATTCGCCCGATGCGTCGAAGGGGATGAATGCGACGAACTATGCGATCCGCTGGACCGGCGCGCTCGACATTCCGAAGGCCGACAACTACACGTTCAGCGTGACGAGCGACAACGTCGCGCGCGTGTGGATCGACGGCCGCAAGGTGATCGACAAGGAGCAGCCGGGACTCGCGACCGCGAAGGGCCGCATCCACCTGTCGCAGAAGCGGAACGTGCCGATCCGCGTCGAGTACGTGCATGCGAGCGGGCCGGCCAGCATGCATCTGCAATGGTCGAGCCCGAGTGCGGGCCGCGACACTCTCGTCCAGGTCGCGCAGCGGCCGTTGACGGACGCGCTCGCGCAATAGTTGGCGTTACTCGCGTGAACGCCCGTGAAGCCTGCGCGGCTTCACGGGCGTTGCGATGCAACCGGCAGACGCGTTTATTACTTCAACCGCCCCGACAGAAACTGCCCGAGCCGCTCGCTCTTCGGATTCACGAGGATCTGCTGCGGATCGCCCTCCTCCTCGATCTTCCCCTGATGCAGGAAGATCACGTGGTTCGACACGTTGCGCGCGAAGCCCATCTCGTGCGTGACGACGACCATCGTGCGCCCTTCCTCGGCGAGCTTCTGCATCACCTTCAGCACTTCGCCCACCAGTTCCGGATCGAGCGCCGACGTCGGCTCGTCGAACAGCATCACTTCCGGCTCCATCGCGAGTGCGCGCGCGATCGCGACGCGCTGCTGCTGGCCGCCCGACAGATGCGACGGATACATGCCCTCGACGCGCGGCGCGAGGCCGACTTTCTCCAGATACTTGCGCGCCCGCGCGATCGCTTCGTCCTTGCCGACCCCGAGCACGGCCATCGGCGCCTCGATCACGTTCTCGAGCACCGTCATGTGCGCCCACAGGTTGAAGTGCTGGAACACCATCGACAGCTTCGTGCGCATCCGCTGCAACTGCTTCTGGTCGGCCACGCGCAGCGACCCGTTGCGGTCGCGCGTGGTCTGGATCGGCTCGCTGCCGATCGTGATCTGCCCCGAGCACGGCTGTTCGAGGAAGTTGATGCAGCGCAGGAACGTGCTCTTGCCGGAGCCGCTCGAGCCGATGATGCTGATCACGTCGCCGGCCTTCGCCTTCATCGACACGCCCTTCAACACCTCGTTGTCGCCGAATTTCTTGTGCAGGTTGTCAACGGTAAGCTTGTACATGCTGGGTCCTTCGTTGCGGATCTTGCGGATGCGTTAATGGCTGCGCGGCGCGAGGTACGCGAGCCAGCGCGTCTCGAGCTTGCGGAACGCCCAGATGAGCGCGAACACGACGACGGCGTACAGCACGGCTGCGATGCCGTAGGCCTGGAACGACATGTAGGTCGCCGAATTGACGTCGCGCGTGACCTTCAGGATGTCGGGCACGGTCGCGGTGAACGCGAGCGTCGTCGCATGCAGCATCAGGATCACTTCGTTGCTGTAGCTCGGCAGCGAGCGGCGCAGCGCGGACGGCAGGATGATGCGCGTATAGAGCTTGAAGCGCGACATCCCGTAGGCCATCCCGGCTTCGATCTCGCCGGACGACGTCGCCTTGATCGCGCCCGCGAAGATCTCCGTCGCATACGCGCATTCGTTCAGCACGAATGCGAGCAGCGTGCAGTTCATCGCGTTGCGGAAGAACGTGTCGAGCAGCACGTGGTCGTGCACGACCTGCAGGCTGTAGATGCCCGTGTAGCACATCAGCAGCTGCACGTAGAGCGGCGTGCCGCGGAACACGTACGTATAGAGCCACACGGGGCCCGAGATCCAGCGGTTCGACGACGCCCGCGCGATCGCGAGCGGCACGGCGAGCGCGAAACCGAACGCGATCGACACGACCAGCAGCCACAGCGTGATCGCGAGGCCGCTGAAGCGGTAGCCGTCGGAATAGAGATAGTTTTGCCAGTACTGGCTGACGAGTTCGATCACAGTGCGAGCCTCCGGACACCGACGGAATAACGCTTCTCGAGGTGATGCAGCACGACGTTCGACACCGTCGTGATCGCGAGGTAGATCGCGCCCGCAGCCAGCGTGAAGAAGAAGAAATCGAGCGTGCTCTTGCCGGCGTCCTGCGACGCCTTGACGACGTCGGCGAGGCCGATGATCGACACGAGCGCGGTCGCCTTCACGAGCACCTGCCAGTTGTTGCCGATGCCCGGCAGCGCGAAGCGCATCATCTGCGGGAACAGGATGCGGTGAAACACGCGCCAGCCGCTCATCCCGTACGCGAAGCCGGCTTCGAGCTGGCCGCGCGGCACCGCGAGGAACGCGCCGCGGAACGTCTCGGTGAAGTACGCGCCGTAGATGAAGCCGAGCGTCACGACGCCAGCCACGAACGGGTCGATGTCGATCTGGTCCCAGCCGAGCAGGTCGGTCACGTCGTTCAGCAGGATCTGGATCCCGTAGAACAGCAGCAGCATCAGCACGAGATCGGGCACCGCGCGGATCAGCGTCGTATAGAACGTGCCGACCGACTTGAGCACGCGGTTGGCCGACAGTTTCGCGGCCGCGCCCGCGAGGCCCAGTATCAGCGACGCGGCGAGCGACAGCACCGCGAGCTTCACGGTCTCGACCGTGCCGGCCCACAGCAGCGGGCCAAATCCTTGGAAGATCATATGAGGAACCCAGAACGAGGTGGCTGGATTGTCAATAGCCATTAAGCGCGCAGCAAACGAGTTCTGCGCACGACGTGATGCAGCCTGCTCATCAAGCCGGACGCGGCCCGCGCACGGTGCGGCATCCGGCAACGCAGGCGGCGCGCCGCCATCGATGCGCGCCGCCCGCGCGGTCAGCCGCCGTAGACGTCGAACGCGAAGTACTTCTTCTCGAGCTTCTTGTAGGTGCCGTCCTTGATGATGTCGGCGATCGCGTGGTCGATCTTCGCCTTCAGGTCGGCGTCGTCCTTGCGCAGGCCGATGCCGGCGCCGTTGCCGAGCGTCTTCGGATCGTCGATGTCGCCGCCGGCGAACTGGAAGTTCGCACCGCGCGGCGTCTTCAGGAAGCCGATGTCGGCCTGCACCGCGTCCTGCAGCGCCGCGTCGAGGCGGCCCGACATCAGGTCCTGGTACACGCCGTCCTGGTTCTGGTAAGGCACGACCTGCACGCCCTTCGGCGCCCAGTACGCCTTCGCGTAGGTTTCCTGGATGGTGCCCTGCTCGACGCCGACCGACTTGCCCTTCAGCGATTCGGCCGTCGGCTGCAGGTTCGCGCCCTTCTTCGCGACGAGGCGCGTCGGCGTGTTGAACAGCTTGTCGGAGAACGCGATCTGCTCGGCGCGCGCCGGCGTCATCGACATCGACGACAGCACGCCGTCGAACTTCTTCGCCTTCAGCGCCGGGATCATCCCGTCGAAATCGTTCTCGATCCACACGCATTTCGCCTTCAGGCGGGCGCAGATCTCGTTGCCGAGGTCGACGTCGAAGCCGACGACCTTGCCGCTTGCATCCTTCGATTCGAACGGCGGGTAGCTGGCGTCGACGCCGAAACGGATCGTTGACCAATCCTTGGCGTGGGCACCGACCGCGAGGCAGGCGAGGGCAATACTGAGCGCGAGTTTCTTCATGGCGTTCCTGTCAGAGGCGGACTGGGGCGGATTCCGGTCGGGCTGCCCGCCGTGAATCCTTCCAACCGGGTAATCGCGTGTTCCGGCGATGTTCCAAGTTGTACATACAACTTTGCCTTTTCCAGGATAGGGTCAGCAATCCGTGTTTATCTCTAATTGTCGGCGGATTAGGAGCGTCGACAGGATTTTCCTTAATTTTCAATTAATTATGGATTACGCGGGGCTGAATGGAGGCTTTCTTGCGGCGTACGGCGGCAGCCGGGCAGGGCCCGGCACCTGTCTAGACTTTGTCGGCCGCCGCACCGTGTTTTCCGAACCGGCCTGACGTTCGTCCAACGACGGCGTGGCCGCCGCCGGCTCATCCTGCCCTTTCCGCCTTCGGTCGCCAGCGCAGCGCGTTTACGCATCCTTTGCAGACGCGCGGCGAGTCTATACACCGTCTCGCCGCGGCGATTTCTAGAATGGGCGCCATGTCGAGAACGAGATCTCCGCCGTGCAGCGCGCGCCGCGACCGGGGATGAGCCCATGAAACCGACCAGAACCGAATCCACTGCTTCACGCCATCTGCCGCCCGCTCGCTCGCGGCGTCGCGCTCCCGCGGACACACTCGTGCTGCTGTCGATCCGCGTCGAATCGGACAACCTCGCGGTCGTGCGGCGTCGCTTGCATCAGGCCGTCGGCGCCGCACTGAACTGCTACACGGCCGCGCTCGACCGCCGCACCGGGCGCGCGTGCATCGAACTCGAAGTCGCACGGTCACAGGCGTCGCCCGCGATCCTGTCGATCCTGCGCCTGCTGCCGGCCGCCGAGTTCGGCGCGATCCGCCTGTTGCAGCACTAGCGGCGTTCGTCCCCGCCGCGCGTGACACGCGTCACGCACGCCCCCTTTTTCATCGATTCGCACGCACGGGTCCGCACGGATCCGCGCGGCGGATCGCCGTTCCCGTCGCAACGGGCCTTTCCAGGAAACACACGCAATGAAAAAAGCAGTCGTCGGTACCCTCTCGCTCGCATGCTTCGGCGCCGTCGCGCATGCGCAAAGCAGCGTCACGCTCTACGGGATGCTGGATGCCGGTATCGCCTATACGAACAACCAGTCGGGCAAAAGCGCGTGGCAGCAAGGCAGCGGCCTGCTGTCGAATACGGTCTTCGGGCTGAGCGGCAACGAGGATCTCGGCGGCGGCCTGCATGCGCTGTTCCGGCTCGAAAGCGGCTTCAACCTGAACAACGGCACGCAGTCCTATCGAAACACGCTGTTCGGTCGCCGCGCGTACGTCGGCCTGCAGAGCGATCGATACGGCGCGCTGACGCTCGGCCGCCAGTACGACGCCGTGGTCGACTATCTCGGCCCGCTCGCGATGGCGAACAACGGCGACGGCAACAACCTCGCGTCGCATCCGTTCGACAACGACAACCTCGACGATTCGTTCTACATCGACAACGCGGTGAAATACACGAGTCCGACACTCGCGGGCTGGCAGTTCGGCGGCCTGTACGGGTTCGGCAACGCGGCCGGCGGCTTCGCGAACAACCGCGCATACAGCGCCGGCGTGTCGTATGCGAACGGGCCGGTCAGCGTCGGCGCCGCGTACCTGCAGCTCAATCGCGGCGGGCTGACGGCCGGCGGCGCACTGTCGACCAACGACGCGCCGAACTTCCCGGCCGTCCGGCAGCGCGTGATGGGCGCCGGCGGCAGCTATGCGTTCGACCGGCTGACGATCGGCGCGATGTGGACGCACGCGATGTTCGACGAAACGGCCGCGTCGTCGCTGCCCGGCGCGCTGAACGCGCTGCGCTTCGACAACTACGAGATCAACGCGCGCTATGCGCTGACGCCGGCGGTCTCGTTCGCGGGTGCCTATACGTTCACCGACGGCCGTTACGACGACGCCACCGGCAGCCACCGGCCGAAGTGGCACCAGGTGACGCTGATGGCCGACTACGCGCTGAGCAAGCGCACCGACGTGTATGCGGAAACCGTGTATCAGCACCAGTTCGGCGTGCCGTCGGGCGCGACGCTCGGGTTCGCGAACGTCACGGGCGTCGCGGCTTCGTCGACCCGCACGCAGGTGGTCGCGACGGTCGGCATCCGGCATCGGTTCTGACCGCAAGCGAGCCGTCGCAGGCCGGCCGCTCTGTGCAATCCCGCATGGACGCGCGCCGGCCGAACAGGGATCATTCGGGGAATCCGGGCCGGCGCGCCCGCGAAACCGGTACACTCGGCGCCGGGCGCGCGCCGGATCGGCATTCGGCGGCGGCCCGCCGCCGACCCAGAAATCGTGATCCCATGACCACACCGATCTATCAGGAAATCAAGGACTTCATCCTCGCGCGCATTCATGCCGGCGAATGGGCGGAAGGCGACCAGGTGCCGTCGGAGAACGAGCTCGCGCGCGAATTCAACGTCGCGCGGATGACCGTCAACCGCGCGCTGCGCGAGCTGACGGCCGAACAGGTGCTCACGCGCACGCGCGGCTCCGGCACGTATGTCGCGTCACCGAAATACGAATCGACGCTGGTCGCGATCCGCAGCATCTCCGACGAAGTCGCCGCGCGCGGCCACGGCTATCGCGCGCAGGTGCTGCAGGTCGGCGCGGCCGTCGCCGATGCGAAGCTCGCCGACGAACTGCGGCTCGACACCGGCAGCCCGATCTTCCATTCGCGCGTGCTGCATTTCGAGAACGACACGCCCGTGCAACTCGAGGAACGCTGGGTCAATCCGGCCTGCGCGCCCGAATACGCGTTGCAGGACTTCACGACGACGACGCCGAACCAGTACCTGACGCGCGTCGCGCCGCTGCAGCGCGTCGAATACCGGATCGAGGCCGCGATGCCCGATGCCGAAACGCGCCGCCACCTGACGATGGACGATCGCGAGCCGTGCCTGCTGCTGCATCGGCGCACGTGGTCGCAGGGGCTGGTCGCGTCGATCGCGAATCTGTGGCACCCGGGCAGCCGCTACCGTTTCACCGGGCATTTCTGATGCCGCGGCGCGCGCTTACCTCGCGCGCGGTCGCGCCCATCGTTCGATCGCACTGACGGCCCGCTGCAATCCCTCCTCCTGCGCGATGCGCGTGCCGAGCGCCGCCGCACGCGCCTTCGTCTCGCCGCGTTCGGCAAACGCGATCGCCCGTGCCAGCGCGGCCGCCTCCACGCGCCGCCCCGCGACCGGCGCATCGGCGACACCGAGCCGTTGCAGCCGGTTCGCCCAGAAGAACTGATCGCCCGCGAACGGCACGACCACCGACGGAATGCCGGCCCGCGCCGCCGAATGCGTGGTGCCCGACCCGCCGTGATGCATCGCCATCGCGACGCGCGGGAACAGCCAGTCGTGCGGCGTGTCGCCGATCACGCGAACGTGCGCCGGCAGCAGCGACGCATCGATGCCGCTCCAGCCCGGATAGAACAGCGCGCGCCGGCCGGCCAGCGCCTGCGTCAGCGCGGCGGCCAGCGCCGCCCGATCGAAGCCGGCCATGCTGCCGAACCCGATGTACACGGGCGGCTCGCCCGCGTCGAGAAACGCCGACAGTTCGGGCGGCGGCGTCCACGCACGCGCGTCGACCCGCCACTGGCCGCAGGCGTGCACGTTCGCCGGCCAGTCGGCCGGACTGGACAGCAGCGCCGGCGACACGCCGTACAGCATCGGATGATCGGTCCACACGTGCTTGCGCGGCGGCAATCCGCAGACGCTGGCGCGCGCCGCATTGGTCGACTTCCTGAACGCGTGCCACAGCAGCGCATTCACGAGCCGATGGCTCGTGCGATTCAGCCAGCGCGGCAGCTTCCCCGGCGGCAGGAACGGCGACGCGAATTCGGCGGTCGGCGTGATCGGGATCATGCCCGTGCCGATCGCCGGTATGCGGCGATACTCGGCGACCGACAGCCCGACGAACGACGCGAGGCCCGACACGAGCAGCGCATCGCACCCGGCCGACGCGTCCGCGACTTCTTGCATCCATGCGGCCGTGTTCGCATTCGCGATCGCCGCGAGCGCCTTCGACGTATCGTTGAAGCCGCCGCGCCCGCGCACCGCATCGGCCAGCGCGCCTTCCGGCGCGATCGCGCGACGGATATCGCCGGACAGCGGCGCCGACGGCACGCCGAGCGCGGCGGCCGAGCCGAGCGTCGCCGCGTCGGCCAGCAGCCGGACGTCGTGGCCGGCATCCAGCAGCGCGCGACCGAGCGCCGCGAGCGGACGCGTGTCGCCTTCGGTGCCGTAGGTGGCGATGACGAGTTTCATGCGGGGCTCCTCGTGCACGGCGGAAAAGGTTGGATTCAAAAAAGTGCACGTCGTATACTAATGCAATCCGCACACTTTCAGTCAATCCCCTGCCATGACGACTCCGACCGACGATCCGGGCCGCCGCGCGCGCAAACGCATCCAGATGCTCGCGCATCTCGCCGCGACCGGCGCGCGCCTGTTCGATGCGCACGGCTACGATGCCGTCACGATGGAGCAGATCGCCGCGCAGGCCGATGTCGCGAAACGCACGCTGTACAACCACTTTCCGACGAAGGAAGCCGTGCTCGCGCACTGGCTCGAAGGCGAACTCGCGCGCGATCTCGCGCATCTGCAACACGACGTCGCGCGGCGCAAGACCTTTGCGTCGCGCATCGGCTGCGTGCTCGACGCGTCGGCCGCCTGGTGCGAGCACCATCCGGCGTACCTGCTCGCGTACCTGCGGCATCGCTTCCTGAGCGTCGGCGCAGCCGAACCGGCGCGTGCGGGAGAGAACGGCAGCGACATCGCATGGGTGTGGCAGCAACTGATCGCCGCCGGGCAGCAGGCCGGCGAACTGAACGCCGCGCTGCGGGCCGATCAGCTCGCGACCTGGTTCCATCACCTGTATCTCGCGGCGATGCTGCGCTGGCTGACCGTGCCGGGGCTGTCGCTGAAACGGGAGTTTCAGTCGGTCGCGAAGCTGTTCATCGAAGGCGCGGAAGCGAAACGGTGACGCAGCCAACGCGTCGCGTGGCACACACATTGTTACAACGAACCCACACTTCGCATGCCAAATTTCCCGCGCGGCAGTATGCTGATGTCGTACGGCTGCGCACTGCGCATCGGGTAATCCCGTCGTTCGCACGCGACACGCGCCGCCGTCGCGACCGCAATCATGCGTTGCAAGGAGGGTTGTGATGGCTACCACGCATCAGCACTTCCACCTCGAACTACGGCACGCCACCGCGCCGACCTACTTCATCAGTTACCTGTTCCCTGCGTTGCTGTTCGTCTACGAACTGCTGCGCGTCGGCCAGTGGATCCGCGATCACGGGATGCAATTCGTCGCGTTCAAGCAGATGGGCTACGAGTATCTGCTGATGCTGCTGTTCGTCGGGCTGCAGATCGTCGTCGAGGCGATCTTCCTGCTCGGCGCCGCGATGCGCAAGGATCATCGCGATTTCGAGCACCGCTTGCCGAACGTGATTCTCGGCATCGGGCTTTCGATCGTACTGCTGGCGATCGATCTCGCGATCCAGCTTTCGTTCTGACCACCGGCGGGCAGGCGCCCGCCGGCGAGGACGAGCGCGCTCAGGCGAGCGCGTCGCGCAGGCACGTCGCGACGGCGGCCAGCACGTCGTCGGTCCGCTCGCGGTGCGGCAGGTGTCCGCAGCGCGCAAGCAACAGGAACGACGACGGCCCCGCGACGCGCGCGGCGATCCGCTTCGGATGCACGTCCGACCCGTATTCGTCGTCTTCGCCGTGAATCGCGAGCGTCGCGCACTGCACGCGCGGCAGGTCGTCGTCGAGATTCCAGTCGCGAAACGCCGGCGACAGCCACGTGTCGACCCACGCGCGCAGCACCCATTCGGCCTTGTCGCCGTGATAGCGCGCGAGCCGGTCGAGTTGACCCGGCTCGTCGAACTGCCGCCCCGCGTCGCGAATGCCGGCCAGCGTGCGATCCTCGACGAACGCCTGCGCGGCGACGGTCACGAGCGCACGACACCGCTCAGGGTACGCGGCCGCACAGCCGACCGCCATCCCGCCGCCGACGCTGTGCCCGAACGCGACGAACGCGTCGACGCCGAGCCGTTCGAGTACCGCGGCGAACGCACGGTCGGCTTCGTCGCGCACGAACGTCGTGCCGAGCATGCCCGGATGCCGATCGGAACGGCCGAAACCGAGACGGTCGTACGCGATCACGTCGCGCTGCGTCGCGCGGGCGAGCTGCGCGGGGAAGTCGCGCCACAGGTCGACGCAGCCGAGCGAATCGTGCAGCAGCACGATCGGCGCGGCCGGCCCAGGCGCCGCAGGCTGCGCCGACCCCGCACGCCAGCGTTTCGCAAAGAGACGCCCTTGCGGCGTCTCGACGGTCGTCTCCTCGGTCAGGATATCGGTCATGTGTCGATCGTCTGCATGAGGGCGGCCGCGCGTCGGCGGCCGCATCGAATCCGCGCATGGTGGCCCGCCGGCGCGCGCAGCGTCAAGCAAGCCCCTACGGCCCGCGCGCTCATTCGGGCTGCGGCGGCAGATATTCCATCCGCGCCTCGTCGTACAGCCGGTAGATCAGCGCCTGCATCGCGCGGATGTCCTCCGATTCGTCGAGCGCGCGCATGCTCATGATGATCGGCGACACGAGGTTCGGATCGTCGAGCGGCTTGTAGCTGATGTCGTCGCGCTTGAGCCCGTACACGCTGTGCGGCACGACCGACACGCCCTCGCCCATCGCGACGAGGCCGAGCGCGATCTGCAACTCGCGCGTCTCGTAGATCCGACGCGGTTGCAGCGCCCGATCGTGAAAGGCCGCAAGCACCTGGTCCGCGTAGCTCGGGCGCGGCGCCTTCGGAAAGATGATCAGCGTGTCGTTGACGAGATCGTGCAGCGACAGCACCGGTTTCGCGCTGTCGAGCACATGGCCGACCGGCAGCGCGACGATCATCCGCTCCTCGCGCAGCACGACGCGCCGCACGCTCGGGTCCTCATGGCGGATGCGTCCGAACCCGACGTCGATGCGCCCTTCCTTGAGCGCCTTGATCTGGTCCATCGTCGACATCTCGTGCAGGCTCAGCTCGACGGCCGGATATTCGCTGCGAAAGCGCCGGATGATCTTCGGCAGCATCCCGTACAGCGTCGAGCCGACGAAACCGACCGACATGCTGCGCTCGATCTTGCCGACCCGCTTCGTCATCGATTCGAGTTCGGTCGTCTGCGCGAGCAGTTGCACCGCGTGCGAATAGAAGAAGCGTCCGGCATCGGTCAGCTTCAGCGGCCGCGCGTTGCGCTCGAACAGCGGCACGCCGAGCGCCTCCTCGAGCTGCTGGATCTGCCGGCTCAGCGGCGGTTGCGCGATATGCAGCCGTTCCGCCGCCCGCGTGAAATTCCGCTCTTCGGCCACCGCGACGAAGTAGCGGAGATGTCTCAACTCCATGTTCGAATCCTCCCGGGACAGGCAACGGACGCTCACCCGGCACCGCGCGAATAGCGCCCGCACCGCTCACCCTCGCCGGCTATCCGTACCGGCCTCCTCGATCGCCTGCTTCCCGATCCCGTCACGATACCTCAGCCGGCGCCGGTCCCGGCGCAAGCAGCGTCGTGCTGGCGACGACGCGCGGGGCTGCGCAAAGCAAAACGGGAAGCCGCGAGGCTTCCCGTTCGTTCACCGACGCCGCACGGCGGCATCGTGTCGACCGCATCACCCCTCGGTCGCGTACAGCGCATCGCGCTGCTCGTGGCTCAGCGAGTCGAGCGGCACGTCCGGCAACTGATAGCAGATCATCGTGCCGTACAGCTCGGCCAGGCAGTTGCTGCCGGCGTCGAGCGCGTAGCCGTCCTCGCCGTCCGGCGCCGGCGGGTACACTTCGCGCCACGCGTTGATCGCGGCTTCGATTCGCACGATGGAAACGGGTCCGGCCTTCCGCTCGGCGGGTGATGCGCTCATGGATTCCTCTGGGTTGCGCGCTCCGCGGGCCGTGCCGGCCCGGCGGGAGCGATGAAAACGCCGGGCCGCTCGCCGGCCGCCGCGCGGCGCGCGCCGGATGCCGATCCGCGCCGCGCCTGTCGCGCCGGCCGGGCCGTGGCCCGGTAGGGTCGGGCAATATAACCGGCTTTGACCCCGTGCAGGCAAAAGCCGGGCAAAAAAAACGGGAAGCGCGCGGCTTCCCGTTTCGTCGACCGTCGCGCGGCCGCCTGCCGCGCCGGCATCAGCCCGCGGTTTCGCGGTTCGCCACCGGCTGCCGCTGCGCGCCGCGATTCGCGGCGATCCACGGCGCGATCTCCATGTCCTCGTAGCGCACGAACCGGCTCTTCTTCAGGAACCGGAAGCCGAGCCACACGACGACGAACAGCGGAATGCCGACATAGGTCGCGGCCACGCCGGCCCAGTCGATCCGGTTCGCGAGGAACGCCTGGTAATCCTGGCCGAGCGCGATCACGAGGCACAGCACGAACGCGAACAGCGGGCCGAACGGGAACCACTTCGACTGGTACGGCAACTGGTCGAGCGCATACCCCTGCTTCACGTAGCCCTTGCGGAACCGGTAGTGGCTGACCGCGATGCCGAGCCACGCGATGAAGCCCGTCATCCCGGAGGTGTTCAGCAGCCACAGGTACACGGTCTTGTCGCCGTACAGCGACGTGAAGAAGCACAGCGCGCCGACGGCGGTGGTCGCGTACAGCGCGTTGCGCGGCACGCCGCCCGGCGACAGCTTCGCGAACACCTTCGGCGCGCGGCCTTCGGTCGCGAGGTTGTAGAGCATCCGCGTGGACGCGTACATGCCCGAGTTGCCGGCCGACAGCACGGCCGTCAGGATCACCGCGTTCATCACGCCCGCCGCGAAGGCCAGGCCCGCGTGACGGAACACGAGCGTGAACGGACTCACGCCGATGTCGGTCACGTCCGTCTTCAGCAGGTTCGGGTCGGTATACGGAATCAGCACGCCGATCACGAAGATCGCGAACACGTAGAACAGCAGGATGCGCCAGAACACCTGGCGCACCGCGCGCGGGATCGTCGTACGCGGGTTTTCCGATTCGCCGGCCGCGACGCCGATCAGCTCGGTGCCCTGGAACGAGAAGCCCGCGATCATCGCGACGCCCATCAGCGCCGGCAGGCCGCCCGCGAACGGTGCGTCGCCGATCGTCAGGTTGCCCCAGCCGTTGGCCGGCGCGCCCTTCAGAATGCCGAAGATCATCAGCAGCCCGACGCCGATGAACGCGACCACGGTGACGACCTTGATCAGCGCGAACCAGTATTCGGCTTCGCCGAAACCGCGCACGGTGAGCGCATTGAGCAGGAACATCACGCCGAGGAACGCCGCGCTCCACCACACGCCCGGCACGTCCGGAAACCAGTAGTGCATCACGAGCTGCGCGGCGACGAGCTCCACCGCGATCGTCACCGCCCAGTTGTACCAGTAGTTCCAGCCGAGCGCGAAGCCGAAGCCTTCATCGACGTATTTCGCGCCGTAGGTCGCGAACGAGCCCGACACCGGCATGAACGCGGCCATCTCGCCGAGGCTCGTCATCAGGAAGTAGACCATCAGGCCGATCAGCATGTACGCGACCATCGCGCCGCCGGGGCCGGCCTGCGAGATCGACGCGCCGGACGCGACGAACAGGCCCGTGCCGATCGAGCCGCCGATGGCGATCATCGTCAGGTGGCGCGCCTTCAGCGCGCGATGAAGCTTGGGTGGGTTCGCGGGCGAACCGGGTTGGTCGGAATTCGGAATTGCGGACATAAACGAGACGAACGTTGAGCGGGCCGGCATCCGTAGCCGGCGCATGCGGAATCGGAGCGCGGCGCGCGTCCTGCGATGCATTCGATGCGGCCCCGATACGCGTTGCGCGGCGGGCGCCTGCGGCGAAGCGCGGATTCTACCTGATTCGATACGGGGACAGCTGAGGTCGCCCCGCCCGCCGCCCCGCCGGAGATTTCGCGGAATCAACGGGTTGGCCGCGTCGGCGCGGCCACGGTCGCACGTCGTTGCAAAGACCCCGATTACGAACGGGTCATTCGATATTCGTTTTTCCCGGTCGCGACCTAATCCTGTCCCGATCCGCCAAATACCGCGGCAATACGCAAAATCGACCGATCAATACACCATTAATCAGACAAAAAGCCCGACACTGGTCATTGATTCAAATCAAATCGCCCGCGCGCCATGCGGTAATGATGCGTAACCGTTTCGAATCGCCGTATCCGCATGCATGTTTTGCATGCGCACGCGAAATTCAGGAATTCGCGGGATAATGACGCTTAATTCGAAATAATCCGCGCGGAACCGCCAACGACGCGACCAGCCGCCGCCCGCCACCCCCGAGGATGAAGTCATTCCCGCTGCCCGCCACGCTGCGCCGCCATACCGCGTCGGTCGTGGCACGCATTCTGTCGCCCCGCGGCGTACTCGTGGCGGGCATCGTCCTGCTGATGTTCAGTTGGGGACTTTCCACGTCGCTATTAATCGAGGCGCGCCGCGACGCGTATGACCATGCGGTCGAAAATGCGCGCAACCTGATGCTGCTGATCGAACGCGATATCGCGCGCAATATCGAACTCTACGATTTGTCATTACAAAACGTCGTCGACGGCGTGGCCGATCCGGAACTGATGACATTGCCGCCGCGCCAGCGCCACCGGCTGCTGTTCGACCGCGCGGCCACCGGCGCCTATCTCGGCTCCATTTTCGTGATGGATGCGCACGGCAATATCGCGATCGATTCGAGCGCATCGCCCGCGCGGCAAGGCAATTTCGCCGACCGCGACTATTTCGCCGTGCACCGCGACCGGCTCGTCCCCGGCCTCTACATCAGCCGGCCGTACGCGTCGCGGCTGCGCGGCGGCGCGCTGACGATCGCGCTGAGCCGCCGGATCAACCGGCCCGACGGCACGTTCGCCGGGATCGTCGTCGGCACGCTCAGCATCGACTACTTCCGCGCGCTGCTCGACGGTCTCGCGGTCGGCCGGCACGGCAGCGCGGCGATCGTCGAGGACAACGGCACGCTCGTGTCGCGCCTGCCGTACGACACGCGGGTGGTCGGCCTCGACCTGCACGACTCGCCGCTGTTCATCGACGCGCAGCGCAGCCGCGACGGCGAGCTGAGCGGGGTCGGCGCCATCGACGGCGTGCGGCGCGTCTATGTTTACAAGCATCTCGCCGGGCTGCCGCTGATCGTCGACGTCGCGCCCGCCGAGATCGACATCTATGCGTCGTGGCAGCACCGCGCGGTGTGGACCGTCGTGCTGATGAGCCTGTTTACGGCATTCATCGCGTGGGGCTCGCTCGCGCTGTCGCGCGAGCTGAAGCGCCGGCAGGACGCGGAATCGAAGCTGTACCGGCTCGCGCACACCGATTCGCTGACGGGCCTCGACAACCGCGGCACGTTCGATGCGGTGCTCGCGAAGGAAGCCCAGCGCGCGTCGCGCAGCGGCCGCCCGTTGTCCGTGCTGTTCGTCGACGTCGATCACTTCAAGGCGTTCAACGACTACTACGGCCACCCGGCCGGCGACGACGTGCTGCGCCAGGTCGCGCAATCGCTGTCGCGCTGCCTGCGCCGCGACAGCGATCACGTCGCGCGCTACGGCGGCGAGGAATTCGTCGTTACGCTGCCCGACACCGACGCGCCGGGCGCGGCGACCGTCGCCGAGGGCATCCGGCGCGCGATCGCGGGGCTCGGGATCGAACACGTGAAAAGCCCGTACGGGCGCGTCACGGCCAGCATCGGCACGGCCACCGCCGCCGACGGCCGGATGAACGCCGCGACGCTGCTGCGGCGCGCCGACGAGGCGCTGTACCGCGCGAAGTCCGGCGGCCGCAACCGCGTGCTGGACGCACTGTCGAGCGCGGCCGACGCGTGACGCGAGGTGCGCCGTGACCTGACGCGGCCGCCGGTCGCCCGGCCCGTCGGCGCCGCCGTGGACAGCCCGCGCGCGTTCGGCTAGCGTTACGTCAGCTGCGCAGGCGGCGCGGCGCCGGCCCGCGCGGGCCGCCGTGCGCGTCCCGGCCCCCTCGACTCCGTCATGACCGCCCCGCTCCCGACCCGACTGCCGCCGCTCGTGCGCCACGCGCTCCGCCCGCTGCTCGACCCGTATCGCCGCTACCGGCACGCGAAGCTGATCCATGCGGCGCGCGTCGCGCTCGCGATTCTCGTGTCGATCGCGCTGTCCACCGGCCTGCGCGTGCCGCACGGCGAATGGTCGACGATCACCGTGCTGATCGTCGTCGGCGGGCTGCAACATCACGGCAACATCCGCAAGAAGGCAGCCGAGCGCGCGCTCGGCACGTCGATCGGCGCACTGGCGGGGCTCGGGCTGATCCTCCTCTACTCGTTCCTGCACGCGCCGTTCGCGATCTACCTGCTGATGGCCGTGGGGTGCGGTATCTGCGCGTATCACGCGATCGGCAAGGCCGGCTACATCGCGCTGCTGTCGGCGATCACGATGGTGATCGTCGCCGGGCACGGCGACAACGAGATCGTCGACGGCCTGTGGCGCGCGGTGAACGTGCTGGTCGGCATCGCGATCGCGCTGGCGTTCTCGTTCGCGCTGCCGCTCTATGCGACCTACTCGTGGCGCTACAAGCTCGCCGACGCGCTGCGCGCGTGCGCGGCCGTGCATGCGCGGCTCGCGGGCGACCGCCACGTGAGCGACGACGCGCACCTGAAGGAAATGGCCGCGCTGAGCGCGCTGCTCGTGCAGTTGCGCTCGCTGATGCCGTCGGTGTCGAAGGAGTGCGAGACGTCGATGGCGCAGCTCGAGGCGATCCAGCGCAGCCTGCGCCTGTGCATCGGTTATCTGGAGATCCTGTCGAGCGCGCTGCCGGCGCGTGACGACGTGGCGGCCCGCGAATACATGCGCGTCGAGATGAAGGGCGTGAACCGGCGCATCCGCGACACGCTGGTCGGAGCGAGCCGCGCGCTCAAGTTCGGCACGCCGAGCCGGCTGGCGCCGCGCCGCCGGCCGGCCGACCCGCCGCACGACGCGCCGCCGCCGCCGTTGTCCGGCTACGTGTCGATCACGGCCAAGCTGGCCGGCGAAGTCGACCAGTTGCGCGAGCGGCTGCTCGATACCGCGCGGTCGTGGAATATCTGAGGCGCCCGCTTCACGCGCCTTTCTTTCATATGCCTTTCGGCACATCGACGCGGCGCGCCGGCGACGCTGGGCACGGCCGGCCACCGATCCGGCCCCGGAAATCCGGCCCGCGGCCGGTTCGTCCGCGCGCGTTTTCGGCGGCGATGCAACGCCGCCCCGCACGGCGTTCTCCACCCGGTTAACCGCCCGTCAGGCCCGCCGCGACAGGCGCGACGACGGTTCCGCACCAAAATCAGCCCTTGCCCCAACTTCCCGGACAGCCGATACTCGCATATTCCGCGAAATACGATCCCACCGGCTTCAATCCACGGTAATTCCTATGAGCACGATTCTCGAAAGCCTCCCGACCGGCCAGAAGGTCGGTATCGCCTTCTCCGGCGGCCTGGACACCAGCGCCGCGCTGCACTGGATGAAACTGAAGGGCGCCGTCCCGTACGCATACACGGCGAACCTCGGCCAGCCCGACGAAGACGATTACGACGCGATCCCGAAACGCGCGATCGAATACGGCGCAGCCGGCGCCCGCCTGATCGACTGCCGCGCGCAGCTCGTCGCCGAAGGCATCGCGGCGCTGCAAAGCGGCGCGTTCCACATCACGACCGCCGGCGTCACGTACTTCAACACGACGCCGATCGGCCGCGCCGTGACGGGCACGATGCTCGTCGCCGCGATGAAGGAAGACGGCGTCAACATCTGGGGCGACGGCAGCACGTACAAGGGCAACGACATCGAGCGCTTCTACCGCTACGGCCTGCTCGTGAACCCGGATCTGAAGATCTACAAGCCGTGGCTCGACCAGACGTTCATCGACGAACTCGGCGGCCGCGCCGAAATGTCCGAATTCATGAACCAGGCCGGCTTCGCGTACAAGATGTCGGCCGAGAAGGCGTATTCGACCGACTCGAACCTGCTCGGCGCGACGCACGAGGCGAAGGATCTGGAAAGCCTCGAAAGCGGCATCAAGATCGTGAACCCGATCATGGGCGTCGCGTTCTGGCGCGACGACGTGAAGATCGCCGCCGAGGAAGTGACGGTGCGCTTCGAAGCCGGCCAGCCGGTCGCGCTGAACGGCGTCGAGTTCAAGGATCAGGTCGAGCTGCTGCTCGAAGCGAACCGCATCGGCGGCCGTCACGGCCTCGGCATGAGCGACCAGATCGAGAACCGGATCATCGAGGCGAAGAGCCGCGGCATCTACGAAGCTCCGGGCCTCGCGCTGCTGTACATCGCGTACGAGCGTCTCGTCACCGGCATCCACAACGAGGACACGATCGAGCAGTACCGCGAGAACGGCCGCCGCCTCGGCCGCCTGCTGTACCAGGGCCGCTGGTTCGACCCGCAGGCGATCATGCTGCGCGAGACCGCGCAACGCTGGGTCGCCCGCGCGATCACCGGCGAAGTGAAGATCGAACTGCGCCGCGGCAACGACTACTCGATCCTGAGCACGAAGTCGCCGAACCTCACGTACCAGCCGGAACGGCTGTCGATGGAGAAGGTGGCGTCGACGTTCTCGCCGCGCGACCGGATCGGCCAGCTGACGATGCGCAACCTCGACATCACCGATACGCGCGACAAGCTGCGCGTGTATTCGCAAGTCGGGCTGCTGACGCCGGGCGAAGCGTCGGCGCTGCCGCAGATCAAGGGCGACGGCGACAAGTAAGTCGCTGCGTTCGACGCCGTGCCGCATCGCTTGCATGCGGCACGGTCGGGCAGGCTGCCGTGTGGCGCATCGTTGCGCACGCAGCCTGCCGCTTCCCCGCTCCCCGCCTGTCCGCTTTCCCTTCGTATTCGCATCCCGCCGCGTGACGCACCAACGGCACTGCGCCGCCGCGCCAGTCATGGCAAGCTGCGAGTCGTCCGATTTTCTGCGTCGACTCATGGCCCCCCTTACCGTCATCCACCTGAACGGCCCGATCAACAGCGGCAAGACGACGATCGGCCTCGCGCTCGCACGCGTGCTGCCCGACGCGCGCTTCATCGACGGCGACGATCACGATGCGCCCGAAGACGCACCGTTCGACGTGCAGTGGGCGATTGCGCTCGGACGTCTCGTCACGCAGATCGCGAACGCGCGCGAACGCCATCTGGTCATCGCCTATCCGATCGGCGAAGCGGAATTCGAACGGCTGCGCGCGGCCTGCGAGGCGCGTGATGCGCGCCTGTTCGTCGTCACGCTCGCGCCGCCCGAAGCGGTCGCGGCGTCGAATCGCGGCGCGCGCGCGTTGACCGACTGGGAGCGCAACCGGATCGCGGAGATGTATCGCGAGGGCTATGCGGCGCGGCCGTTCAGCGAGATGGTGCTGGATACGTCCGCGGCGACGCCCGACGCGTGTGCGGCGCGCATCGCGCGGCAGGTCGCGGCGACGGCCTCGTAGCGACTGCGTCCGCATGCGCCTTCCGGCCCGCAGGTGAACATGCGCTGACGCTGACGTTCCCGCCAGCCGATCGCGCGCCACCGCGCACGAAGCCGGACGGATACGTCACGCGCCCGTCGGGCTGCCCTGCCGCGCGCACATTGCGGCGCTCACGAGTGATGCCGCACGCCCGGCACGGCCGCTTCCCGCGCCTCTTTGCGGCTCAGCATCAGCGTGACGACCGCCGACACCGCGAGCGTGCCGGCCACCACGTACAACCCCGCCGCATATCCGCCCGTCGCATGCTTGAGCCAACCGATCGCGAACGGCCCGACGAATCCGCCGAGATTGCCGATCGAATTGATCATCGCGATCCCCGCGGCCGCGCCGGCCCCCGACAGGAACGCACTGGGCATCGCCCACAGCGGCGCCTTCGCCGCACTGATCCCGATGTTGACGACGACCAGCGCGAGCACGGTCAGCAGCGCCGTATTCGCCTGCCCCGCGAACACGAACCCGATGCACGCCAGCACACACGGAATCACGACGTGCCAGGTGCGCTCGCCGGTGCGATCCGAATGTCGCGCCCACACGATCATCGCGACCACGGCGGCGATGCTGGGGATACCGGTCAGCAGGCCCGTCTGCAACGCGGTGAAGCCGAACTGCTTGACCATCAGCGGCGCCCACAGCCCGAGCGTATAGAGCCCCGCCGACGTGCCGAAGTAGATCAGCGCGAGCGCGAGCACGCGCGGATCGCGCAGAGCCTGCCACGCACCGGCCGTGTGCCCGACGTGCGTGTGGCGCGCGTCCGCTTCCGCTTTCAGCTTCGCGATCAGCCAGTCGCGCTCGTCGGCGCGCAGCCACGCGGCCTGCGACGGCGCATCGGTCAGGCGCTTCAGCACGACGAAGCCGAGCACGACCGCCGGCAGCGCTTCGACGATGTACAGCATCTGCCAGTCGGCGAGGCCGAACATCGGCGGCATCTGCATGATCGCGCCCGACAGCGGCGAGCCGATCGCGGTCGAGATCGGCGCGGCCGCCATGAACCACGCGGCGGCCACCGCGCGCTGCTTCGCGGGGAACCACAGGCTCAGGTACAGGATGATGCCGGGGAAGAAACCGGCTTCGGCCATGCCGAGCAGGAAACGCAGCACGTAGAAGCTGGTCGGCCCGGCCGCGAACGCGGACACGGCCGACACGATGCCCCACGTGATCATCACGCGCGCGATCCAGATGCGCGCGCCGACGCGGTGGAGAATCAGGTTGGACGGCACTTCGAACAGGAAGTAGCCGATGAAGAACAGGCCGCCGCCGAACCCGAACGCGGTCGGCGACAGGCCGATCGCCTGGTTCATCGTCATCGCGGCAAAGCCGACGTTGACGCGATCGAGAAAGCTGACGAAGTAAAGCAGCATCACGAACGGAATGATGCGCCACATCAGTTTCCGCGCGACGCGGGTTTCCAGATCCGCTTGCATGTGTCTCCTCCTTCGAGGTCGGACCGCGCGCCGTCGGTCGATGGACCGCGAGCGCCGGCCGGCGCCCGGCTCGCGTCGGATGCGCGAGTCGCGGGCAGAAAAAATGCCGAGTGAAGCGAACGGGCGGCGCGCGGCTGGCATGCGCACATGCGCGTGCCGGCCGCGCCGCGCCGCCGTCAGGCCGCCACCGCCGCGTTCGCGACGCGCTCGCAGACGGCCGCCGTCACCTGCGCGGTCGTCGCGCGGCCGCCGAGGTCGCGCGTATGCAGCGACGGGTCGGCCGTCACGGCCTCGATCGCGTGCATCACACGCGCAGCCGCTTCCGTCTCGCCGAGATGCTCGAGCAGCATCACGACCGACCAGAACGTGCCGACCGGATTCGCGAGCCCCTTGCCCATGATGTCGAATGCGGAGCCGTGGATTGGCTCGAACATCGACGGATAGCGGCGCTCGGGATCGATGTTGCCGGTCGGCGCGATGCCGAGGCTGCCCGCGAGCGCGGCGGCAAGATCGCTGAGGATGTCCGCGTGCAGGTTGGTCGCGACGATCGTGTCGAGCGACGCCGGGCGGTTGACCATGCGCGCGGTTGCCGCATCGACGAGTTCCTTGTCCCACGTCACGTCGGGAAACTCCGGTGCGATCTGCTTCGCGATCTCGTCCCACATCACCATCGCATGCCGCTGCGCGTTGCTCTTCGTGATGACGGTCAGCAGCTTGCGTGGGCGCGACTGCGCGAGCCGGAATGCGAAACGCATGATGCGTTCGACGCCGGCGCGCGTGAGGATCGACACATCGGTCGCGGCCTCGATCGGATGGCCCTGGTGCACGCGGCCGCCGACGCCCGCGTATTCGCCTTCGGAGTTCTCGCGCACGATCACCCAGTTCAGGTCGTCCGGCCCGCAGCGCTTCAGCGGCGCGTCGATGCCCGGCAGGATGCGCGTCGGACGCACGTTCGCGTACTGGTCGAAGCCCTGGCAGATCTTCAGGCGCAGCCCCCACAGCGTCACGTGATCGGGCACGTCCGGGTCGCCCGCGGAGCCGAACAGGATCGCGTCCATGCCGCGCAGCGCATCGAGACCGTCGGCCGGCATCATCGCGCCATGCCGGCGGTAGTAATCGGCGCCCCAGTCGAAATCCTCGAACTCGAACGCGAAGCGGTCGCTGCCGCGGGCCAGCGCCTCCAGCACCTGCTTGCCAGCCGGCACCACTTCCTTGCCGATGCCGTCGCCGGGAATCGTTGCGATACGGTAGGTCTTCATGCGGACATCCTCGATTGATCGTGAGCGTGAACGCACTTTACCGAACCGGGAGTGTAGAAACCGGAGCTATACTCAAAGCATCTTTAACTTCAATTCACGAATCCCGTCATGGCGGATACCGTCCAGCCGGCCGATCTCGGCTTCTTCTCGACGCTGGCCGCGTCGGGCAGCCTGAGCGCGGCCGCGCGCGAACTCGGGCTGACCGCGGCGGCCGTCAGCAAGCGGCTCACGCAGATGGAGCGGCGCGCGGGCGTGACGCTCGTCAATCGCACGACGCGGCGAATGATGCTGACGCCCGAAGGCGACGTGTACCTCGAATACGCACGCCGGATCCTCGACCAGATGGACGAACTCGGCGAACTGCTCGGCAGCGCGAAACAGCGGCCGAAAGGCCTGCTGCGCGTGAATGCGACGCTCGGGTTCGGGCGCAGCCACGTCGGCCCGGCGATCTCGCGCTTCGTCGCGCGCTATCCGGAGGTGTCGGTGCAGTTGCAGCTGTCGGTGATGCCGCCACCGCTCACCGACGACGCGTTCGACGTGTGCATCCGCTTCGGCGAACCGCCCGACACGCGCGTCGTCGCGCGGCGGCTCGCGCCGAACCGCCGGCTGCTGTGCGCGGCGCCCGCGTATCTCGCGCGGCACGGGACGCCCGGCACGCCGCACGACCTGACGCGGCACAACTGCATCGGCATCCGGCAAGGCGACGAAGGTTACGGCGTGTGGCGCCTGACGAGCGGACGCGGCGCGGCCCGCCACACGGAAGCCGTGCGGATCAACGGTAACCTGACGACAAACGACGGCGAGATCGCGGTGAAGTGGGCACTCGACGGGCACGGCATCCTGATGCGCGCGGAATGGGATCTGCGCGACTATCTCGCCGACGGGCGGCTGGTCGTCGTGCTGCCGGATCATGAAACGCCGAGCGCCGACATCTATGCGGTGTATGCGCAGCGGCACCAGATGTCCACGCGGATTCGCGCGTTCGTCGATTTTCTGGCGGAAGAATTGGGTCGGCTGACGGCGATCTAGGGCGGCGGTTCCCTACCCGTGGCAGCGTACGGTTTCGGGTCGCGGCGTATCGCTGCACGGACGTTCACCTGGCCTACGCGGGCCATATTCCGGCGAGTTTCGTGCTGCGTCGCCCAACTATCGACATCATCCGATACGTACCGGATGGCCCGCGCGTTACGCCTCGCAACCATTTGAGGACTTGCCGTCGGCATCCCGCCGTCAGGCTGCCGCGACCAGTCCGCTGTAGCGGTCGCAGGTAGCGGCGGCATCCTGCGCCGGCCGCCACCCTACCGCCCCCGCCGCCGCCAGCCCTGTGTGTTCCTTCCCGGCCTGCACGAAACGCTCCGCGATCCAGTCGACGAACGCGCGCACGCCGGGCGACACATGCGGGCGCTTCACGTAGACGACCGACACGGCGAGCGCATCGGGTTGCCAACACGGCAGCACCTCCCGCAGCCGTCCCGCCTCGATCAGCGGCTGCGCGGCGACGCGCGTCGGCTGGATCAGTCCGAGGCCGTGCACGCCGCAGGCGAGATACGCCTGCTCGTCGTCCACGCTGACGATGCCGTCGAGCCGCACCTTGCGCACCGCGTCGTCCACCATGAACTCGAGCTCCGCCGGACGCTGGCCGAACACGTGCGATCCGCAAATCGCACGATGCGCGCCCAGATCGTCGGGTGTGCGCGGCACGCCGAAGCGGTCGAGATACGCGGGGCTCGCGCAGGTCACGCGCTCGAGCGCGCCGAGCCGGCGCGCGACGAGCGACGAATCGGGCAGCGCACCGAGCCGGACGCTGCAATCGATCGCGTCGCCGATGCGGTCGCCCGCGCGCCCGGCCACGGCGAGCATCAGCTCCAGATCGGGATGCCGGGTATGAAATTCGCCGAGCGCCGGCAACACGATCGCGCCCGCCACCGACGCCGGCAATTCGACGCGCAGCGGCCCGCTCGGATGCAGCGCGGCGCCGCGGATGCTCGCTTCGAGCTCGTCGACGTCCGCCGTGATGCTGACGCAGCGCCGGTAATACGCGTCGCCTTCGGGCGTCGGCCGCAGCGCGCGCGTCGTGCGCACCAGCAGCGGCATGCCGAGCGCCGCTTCGAGCTCCTGCACGGTGCGCGTGGCGGTGGCGCGCGAAATGCCGAGCGCCTGCGCCGCGCGCGTAAAACTGTTCATTTCGACGATGCGCGTGAAGATGCGCATCGCGCGGATCGGATTGTCCACCGGACACCTCTGCATGGTTGCACTCTGCCGCGGCGCGCGTTCGCGCACCGTGCGTGCGTGTCGATGTCGACGCAAGCCGCGCGCCGGCGCGGCCGTCGGGTCAGGCGTTCGCCGCCGCGACGCCGGGCGCCGGTTCGGCGAGCAGCCGTTGCGCGAGCGCCAGCGCGTCGTCGCGGCTCGCCGCCGCGTTCAGCGGATACCCCCAGACCTTCTCGAAGGCACCCGAAAAGGCATTGAGCGCCACGCGCCGCGCCGCATTGGGCTCGATCGCGATCATCCCGGGAATCCATTCGCGCGACAGCGCGCGGTTGGCCTTGCTCCACTTCGCGAGCTGCTTGCGCATCTCGTGATCGTTGTCGGCCCGATCGTCGCCGGACGGCGCATCGTCGGTCAGAAGAACGAAGCGTTCGCGGCGCGCCAGCAGCGCGTCGAGTTCGGCAAGCAGGCGGGCGGGATCGGTGTGGATCGAGCCGCTGTAACGCAGCCAGACAAACGGGAATTCAGTCGTGACGATTTGCATGTTGGCCTCCAGATGAGAACGATTCTCATTTTATGGATCGAGACCTGATGCGTCATTTCTCATCCCGGCCAACTGCTTTTTCAATCCGGCCAACCGTGCGCGGGCGCGCAGCCCGGCGGTTCAGCGTTGCCGGTCGGTCAGGAATTGCGTCGGCGGCTTGCCGGTCGCCTTGCGGAACATCGTGACGAAGCTGCTCGCGCTTTCGTAGCCGAGATCGATCGCGATCTGGTGCACGCGGCGGCCGGTCGTCAGCATCCGCAGCGACAGCGCGACGTGCAGCCGTCGGCGCCAGTCGCCCAAGCTCATGCCGAGCTCCCTCGTCGCGAGCCGCGTCAGGCTGCGCTCGCTGATGCCCGCACGCCGCGCGAGCTCGGGCAGCGGCGACTTGTCGGCCGGGTCGTCGAGCAGATGGTCGATCAGCTTGCGCAGCCGGCGGTCGGCCGGCATCGGCAGGTACAGGTCCTCGACCGGCGCCGCGACGAGTTCGTCGAGCAGCGTCGCCACCAGCCGCCCTTGCGGCCCGTCGACGTCGTACAGATTCGGGAAGCTGGCCGCCTTCAGCAGCAGTTCGCGCAGCAGCGGCGACACGCCCAGCGTGCAGCAGCGCGTGGGCAGGTCGAGCGCCGCGTCGGGTTCGACCAGCACCGCGTAGAAGGTCGCGCCGGCCGAGCCGCGCGCCGCGTGCGGGACATCGCCGGGAATCCAGACCGTGCATTGCGGCGGCGCGGTCCACACGCCGCCGTCGATCTCGCAATAGACGACGCCCGTCAGCGTGTAGAGCAGCTGCGCCTGGCGATGGCTGTGCCGCTCCAGCCGCCATTCGGGCTCGACGACCGAGCCGCCGAACACGACGAGCGGACGCGGCACGTGATAGACGTCGGCGTCCGCGGCGGGATCGGTGGTCGGTGGAAGGTCGCGCATGGAACGACGGGTCGTGAAAAAAGGCCGGACGCCGGCGCGTCCTGTCGTGCTTATACCAGAAAGGCGCGGCCGCAGCCGCGCCGTTCGAGGAAGCGCCTGCACCCGCGCGCCGAACCGAATACAATGCGCCGATCCCCCGCCGCTGCGCGAACCTGCCGGAGCCGCCATGTTCGACCTGACCACGCTGACCACCTTCACGGCCGTCGTTCTGGGCCTGTTCCTGATCCCCGGCCCCGCCGTGCTGCTCGTGCTGAGCCGCACCGTGCAGGGCGGCCGCAAGACCGGCATCCTGACCGGCCTGGGCGTCGCGAGCGGCGACTTCGTGCATACGCTGTTCGCGGCCGTCGGGCTGTCCGCGCTGCTGATGACGTCGGCGCTCGCGTTCAACGTCGTGAAGCTGATCGGCGCCGCGTACCTGATCTATCTCGGCGTGCGCGCGCTGCTGGAGAAACCGTCCGATCCGTCGCTGCCGCAGGTGTCGCCCGTCACGCCGCTCAAGGCGTACCTGCAGGCGATTCCCGCCGAAGTGCTGAATCCGAAAACCGCGCTGTTCTTTCTCGCGTTCATGCCGCAGTTCGTGCATCCGGAACGCGGCTCTACGTTCGTGCAGTTTGCGGTGCTCGGGCTGATCTTCGTCGTGCTCAGCTCGCTCTACACGACGCTGATCGCGTGCTCGATCCGCCCGCTCGGCCGCATCGTGAAGCGGCTCACGTGGCTCACGCGCTGGCAGGGCAAGATCATCGGCTCGATCTTCATCGCGCTCGGGCTGCGCGTGGCCGTGCAGCAGCGCTGATGCGCATGAGCGTATGACGCCCGCCGGCGCGGACCTGCTCTATACCGACCCGCGGCTCGTCGCGGTGTACGACCTGTTCAACGCCGGCGATCGGGACTTCGCGTTCTACGCCGCCGCGATCGGCGCCACCCGGCGACGCGTCCTCGATCTCGGCTGCGGCACCGGCACGTTCGCGCGACGGCTCGCGGCGGCCGGGCACGACGTCGTCGCGATCGATCCCGCGCGGGCGATGATCGATTACGCGCGACGCCAGCCGGGCGCCGACGCCGTACGCTGGTTCGCGTGCGCGCTCGACGGCCTGCCGCCGGGCGCGCCGTTCGATGCGGTCGTGATGACCGGTCACGCGTTCCAGTGCCTGCTGACCGACGACGACATCGACGCGACGCTGCGCGGCGTGCGACGCGTGCTCGCCGACGGCGGCCGCTTCCTGTTCGATACCCGCAACCCGCGCACCGAACCGTGGCGAGCATGGACGCCCGCGCAGTCGGCGCGCCGCATCGAGTCACACGAATTCGGCATCGTCGATCTCCATCACGCGGTGCGGGCGATCGACGGCGCGGTCGTGACGTTCGACACGCACTACCGCTTCCGCCGCGACGACACGCTGCTGACGAATACGAGCCGGCTGCGTTTCATCGCGCAACCTGAACTGCAGGCGCGCGTGATCGCAGCCGGATTCCCGGCGGCCGACTGGTGCGGCGACTGGAACCCCGCTCCGTTCGACGAAGCGACCAGCGCGGAGATCATCGCGATCTGCCGCGCGTGAGCGCGCGCGCGTTCCGCCGCCGCGTCAGCCCGCCACGGGCAGCGTGTCCACCGCGTACGCATGCCGGATCGTGCGGCCCAGCACCGGGTCTTCCAGCTCGACCTCGAACCGCTCAGCCGGCCGGATGCCGCCGATCGCCGCGAGCGTGCCGCACAGCATCGCGGTGCCGTCCTCGAAGCGGCCGCCATGACGCGCGAATTGCGCGAGCAGATCGTCCGGCGCGCGCATCGCGGTCACGTTGCCTTCTTGATACAGCACGCGCTCGCCGTCGATCGTCGCGTACGCGCGCAACACCAGTCGATCCCAGTGACCGGCCACGTCGTCGAGCTTCCACAGCGTGTTCGCGCACGGCTTGCCGCACATCTGCTTCGACACGGTGATGCCGTACGTCTCGACCTCGCGATCGGTGTGATCGGACGCGATGCCGACGAAGGTCTCGCCGCCGTCGCGCACCAGCGCGAATTCCGCTTCGCCGCTGCTCTGCCCGCCCGCGACCTGGATCGCCGGCGACGGATCGAGGCGATCGGCGGCAACGCGGTAGAACACCGGCGTCGTCGCCGGGCGCCTGACGCCGAGTGCTTCCAGTTCGCGGATATGCTTTTCCATGGCGACCGTATCGCGGCCGGTCCAGCCCGCGATCACGAGCGTGTCGATCGCGATCGCGCGCTCGGTGCGGCCGTCGCGACCGTCGATCGCGAACGTGATGGTTTTCATCGAATGCTCCTCGTCGCGGGCCGCGCGATCCCGCGGGCCCGCTGTCTGTCATTGATCGACCGGGCTCACGCCGGATCGTAATAGTGGATCTCCAGCAGCACGCAGCCGCCGTTCGACTTGAACGGGCCGTGCCATGCGCCGGGCGGGCGCACCGCATACGTGTAGCCCTCGAACGGCGTGCCGCCGTTGCCGTGCTCGTCGTTGCCGACGGTCAAATCGCCTTCGACCAGAAACACCTCTTCCCAGTAGTCGTGCACGAACGGCTTCTGTGTATGCAGCCCCGCCGGCAGGCGCAGCAGGCGCGTGCGGCTGCCGCGCTTGCGCTCGGTGTCGAGCGCGCCGGACAGGATCAGCTCCTGCGCGCCGGACGCCGGGTCATAGCCCTCCGGCAACCGCCAGTCGCGCTGCATGTCCAGCGTGTGGAATTCGTCGTGAAGCTTGTTGATGGCCATCTGTCTCTCCTGATTGCGATAGCGGGTGAAGCGGGTTTCGATGCGGGCGGTCAGGCGGCGCGCGGCGTCGACCGTTCCTGGTTCAGCGAATAGCTGCCGAGCATCGAATCGACCAGATGCGACGCGCGCTGCCAGTCGTACGTGCGATACGCATGGCCCTTCGTGACGAACGACGCGCCGGCATAGAACAGTTCGTACTGGTTGTGGCGCGACGCGAATTCGGAACCGACCGCGTCCCACGCGAGCTTGAAGAACTTCACGCGATCCTCGGACGAGCACACCGGCGACTTCTGCGTCTTCTCGATGATGCGCAGCAGGTCGGGGTTCTCGAAATCGCGCACGCTGGACGGCAGCATGATCATTCCGCCGCCGGCGAGCTCGCGCAACGTGTTGAGCACTTTCGAATAGAGTTGCTGCGTGACGACCTGCGAGCCGTACAGCATGTTGCGGTCGGGCACGTAGAAGCCGTTGACGACCGTGCCCTTCGCTTCCATTCCGTAGACCCACGCCTCGACCATCGATGCTTCGGCCGCGAGCTGGCCCAGCGTCTCGCGCACCTGCGGGAACGCGTTCGTGCCGTTGACCTCGGAGATCTTCAGGCCGAGCCCGACGAGAAAGCGCAGCTTCGTCATCAGGCGCACCTGGCATTGATAGTTCTGGTACACGTGCGCGGGTGTCGCGTGGAACTGCTTCGCGCACATCGCGGTATTGCCGGCGACGAAGATCCGCTCCCACGGCACCTTCACGTCGTCGAAATACAGCACCGCGTCGTTCTCGTCGAAGCGGCTCGACAGCGGGTTGTCGAACACCGACGTCGCGTGCTCCTCGTACGACTTGCGCGACATGATCTTCATGCCCTTCGCGTTCATCGGCACCGCGAACGACAGCGCATACATCTCGTCGCCTTCGCGCAGCGGCTGGATGCAGCTGCAGAACACCTCGTTCGCCATGATCCCGCTGGTCGCGAGCATCTTCGCGCCGCGCACCGTGATGCCTTCGGCATCCTGATCGACGATGCCGACCGCGAGGTACTTGTCCTCCTGCTCGTGCGCGGTCTTCGACTGGTTCGCCTGCGGATTCACGATCACGTAGGTCAAAAACAGGTCGTTGTCGCGTGCATAACGGTAGTAGTCGCGCAGCGCGCCGGCGCGCGCCGGGTCGTATTGCTCGAACACGTCGGCGCCCATGTACATGCCGGAGAGGCACGACGCGACGTGGTCGGGCGAGCGGCCCATGAAGCCGTAATGCAGCTCCGACCACGCTTCCAGCGCGGCACGGCGCTCGACGAGTTCGTCATAGGACGTCGGCAGTTGCCAGATCCGGCTGACGCGATTGCCGGAGTCGGGCGACACGAACGTCATCTTCTCGACGTTTTCGTTCTCCGCCTGATAGTCGTACAGGCTCGCGTAGCTGCGGATCGAATTGCGGAATGCCGCGTGCGCGGTCACGTCGCCGACCGGCTGGCCGTTCAGGTAGACCTGCCGCCCGTCGCGCAGCGACGCGATGTGCTGAGTGCCGTTCTTGATCATGATGCCCTCCTGGGTGGAATGAATCGTGGGTTGCGTTCACATGGCCGACGCGTACGCGCCGTCGAGCGCGCGGTAGCGTCCGCCGAAGAAGATCAGCGGACGCCCGTCCGGGCGCGCGCGGTGCCGCATCACGCGGCCGACGAAGATCACGTGGTCGCCGCCGTCGTATTGCGCATACGGTTCGCATTCGAACGTCGCGAGTGCATCGGGTAGCAGCACGCCGCCGCCACCGTCGCCGGCCGCGCCGCCGCGCCAGCCCCACTTGTCGCCGTTCGCTTTCGCGAAGCAGTTCGACAGGTGCTGCTGCGTCTCGTCGAGCACGTTGACCGCGTAGCCATCCGCGCCGGCCAGCTCGCCGAGGCTCAGGCTGCGACGGTCGACCGAAAACAGGATCAGCGGCGGGTCCAGCGACACCGAATTGAACGACGCGACCGTGATACCGATCGGCATCCCCTCCTTGCGCGGGGCGGTAATCACCGCGACGCCCGTCGCGAACATCGACAGTGCGGCCCGGAAGCGCCGCTGCTCGTCGGCATCCGCGCCGGTTCCGGCATGGTTCTCGCTCATCTCGTCCTCCATGGGTTGCATTGCCGGATTCCGCCGAGGAATCCGCATCAACAAAGCACCGTTAATTAGCTTTGTTATTTAGATTTTATTAAATGTAAACACAAACCCCAGTTCAAGATGTCGTAAACCCTGATCTTGAAAGCTTTGTTTGAAAGACAACCCTACTCGCGGGATGGATGTTGCACGGCGCGCACGAATGTCCACGTACACTGCGGCAACCGTATTCCCCGGCGCTCGCGACCCATGCGAGACGCCGCCTTCCGGAGCCCCTTTCGATGCAATCCCGTCCGATCTACATGGACTACAGCGCGACGACGCCGGTCGATCCGCGCGTGGTCGCCAAGATGGTGCCGTTCCTGCACGAGCAGTTCGGCAACCCCGCCTCACGCAGCCACGCCTACGGCTGGGATGCCGAGCACGCCGTCGAGGAAGCGCGCGCGCACGTCGCCGCGCTGCTCGGCGCCGATCCGCGCGAAATCGTGTGGACATCCGGCGCGACCGAAGGCAACAACCTCGCGATCAAGGGCGCCGCGCACTTCTATCAAGGCAAGGGCAAGCATCTCGTGACGGTGAAGACCGAGCACAAGGCCGTGCTCGATACGTGTCGTGAACTCGAACGCCAGGGTTTCGACGTCACGTACCTCGACGTGCGCGAAGACGGCCTGCTCGACCTCGATGCGTTGCAGCAGGCGCTGCGCGCCGACACGATCCTGGTGTCGGTGATGCTCGCGAACAACGAAACGGGCGTGATCCAGCCGGTGGCCGAAATCGGTGCGCTGTGCCGCGCGCGCGGCATCGTGTTTCATTGCGATGCGGTGCAGGCGGCCGGCAAGATTCCGGTGGACGTGAATGCGCTGAACGTCGACCTGCTGACGGTGACCGCGCACAAGGTGTACGGCCCGAAGGGGATCGGCGCGCTGTACGTGCGCCGCAAGCCGCGCGTGCGCCTCGAAGCGCAGATGCACGGCGGCGGCCACGAACGCGGGATGCGCTCCGGCACGCTGCCGACCCACCAGATCGTCGGGATGGGCGAAGCGTTCCGGCTCGCGAAGGAAGAAATGGCGGACGAAAGCCGCCGCGTCGGCGCGTTGCGCGACCGGCTGCTGGCCGGCCTGTCGACGCTCGACGAGGTTTACGTGAACGGCGACCTCGCGCGCCGGATTCCGCACAACCTGAACGTCAGCTTCAATTTCGTCGAAGGCGAATCGCTGATCATGGGGATCAAGGGCGTCGCGGTGTCGTCAGGCTCCGCGTGCACGTCGGCGTCGCTGGAGCCGTCGTATGTGCTGCGCGCGCTCGGCCGCAGCGACGAGCTCGCGCACAGCTCGATCCGCTTCACGCTCGGCCGCTTCACGACCGAAGCCGAGGTCGACAGCGTGATCGCGCAGGTGCGCGACACGGTCGGCAAGCTGCGCGAATTGAGCCCGCTGTGGGACATGCATCTCGAAGGGGTCGACCTGGATACGATCGAGTGGGCCGCGCACTGAGCGCGGCGGCCGGCGCGCGTCAGCCTTTTTCCTGGCGCGCGATCATGTGCGCGAGATCGAGCGTCGCGCGATCGCCGTTGGTGACGAGGCGGTCGATCACCGAGCAAAGCGCCTTGAACTCGGTTTTCGTCACGCCTTCGAACAGCACGTTGTTGATGCGTTGCTGCGTATCGGCGAGCGCTTTCAGCAGCTTCGAGCCGGCCGGCGTGACCGTGAGCCGCATCTTGCGCTTGTCGTCGGGGTCCGCGCGTTTGTCGATCAGGCCGAGTTTCTTCAGCTTGCCGGTCTCGATCGTGACGAACGCGCCGCTCAGGTGCAGATGATCGGCGAGGCGGTTGACGGTCACGACGTCGTCGTGCGACAGATGGGCGACCGACACGAGCAATGAATACTGGATGCCGGTGAGGCCGATCAACGAGCCGAAACCGTCGCGCACCGACAGCAGGCGCGCCGCGAACGGCAGCAGCCCGTTGATCAGGTGGCGGAATTCCGTGTCCGTGCCGTCGATCAGGCAGGCCGGGTTGGTAATGGTCAGAACGGACTCCTCTTGCTGCTTGGCCATGACGTCGACGCTCCGTGCGGTCATGCGAATTTAGCTTTGAAACGAAATTATACGGCAAAGGCACCTGCGGCCTCGGCCAACCCGGCCGCCCGCATGCGGCCCGATTTCCCCTATCAGGAGGTTCGCGCATGCCCTTCCCGCTTCATCCCGCCACGGTTCGCGCGCTGCTCGAATGCTATCTGCGCGCGAAGGACCTGAACCAGGCCGCGCTGATCGCCGACTGCTTCGCGGCCCATGCCGAGCTGAGCTTTTCGCTCGCCAGCGACGACATCGACTTTCCGCCGCGCGTGACCGGTGTGACGGCCATTGCGCATACGCTGGTCGAGGCATTCGGCGAGCGGTTCGAGCAGTGCCGGACCTACTACGTCTGCGCGCAGCCGCCCGTCGACGAGCACAGCGTCAGCCGCATGCCGTGGCTCGTCGTGATGCGACAGAAGGACAACGGCGCACTGCGGATCGGACATGGCACGTACCGCTGGCAGTTCGCCGTCGACGGCGCAAACGACGACGTTGCGCGGGTTGCCGCGCTGCACATTCATATCGCGCGGATGGATACGATCGACGATCCGCAGTCGTTGAAACTCGCGCGGCTGCAGGCGGCGTTCGGGTATCCGTGGCTGCCGGCGCACGCGTTCGCGCGCGGGCTCGCGGACGTCGCGGCGGCGCATCCGGATTGGGCATTCCTGGCGCCGTTCGAGCAGGCGGCCGCGTCGGCCATCGACTGACGCCCCGCTGCATCACGGCGCCGCGCGCGATCCCTCAGCCAGCAGCTGCGCGGCGGTCATGACACGCGGGTCGTCGCCCGTCAGATGCGCGCCGTAATAGGCGATCGACGCCTGCTCGTCGAGCAACAGCGGAATCGCGACCCGCCCGAGCAGCGCGCGTTCGATCGCGTCGCCGAACGTGAATCCCGCCAGATAGACGCCGTCCATCACGCAATTCGTCGTGAATACGCGGCCCTGCGCATCGACATAAAACTCGACGTAGCCGAGATCGTCCTCGGCGATTCCGATCATCGTCGTGTCGAGCGCCCGCTCCCACGCGGCAATCTGTTCATCCTGACGCTCCAGTGCGCGAAACGCGATGCCCATCGGCGCGCAGGTCTCCCCGCTGCGCCGGGCCGGCTCCGCCCCCACGATCAACGTGCCGAATTCGCGCAGGATCATATCGCCCGGATGTTCGCCGTCGCGGGCCGATAGACGGCCGTCGGCAGGGCCGCGCCACCCGGCCGCGACAAACAGCGGCCTGACCGTCAACGGAATCTCGATCACGAAAATGCTCCTGAAGTTACCGCATACGATACGACACGCGCGAACACTCTCCGCAGCGCGGACAGCATGCGCCGCGCTCGCCCTCACACACCGTCGAGCGCGCGCCGCACACCGTCCCAATCGAGCCCGAACCGCGCGAGATACTTGCGCAGCCGGTCCGCGTCGTTCGGCCGCTTCTTGCTCTGCCGCGATACCGCGAACAGCGTGCGCCCGGCTTCCGACAGGCTCGCCGACGTGCGGCACACGTCGAGCACGCGTTCGAGCTGCGCACGGTCGAACAGGTCGAGTTCCGCCGCGCGCGCACCGAACACCGCGTCGACGCACGCATCGGATGCCCCCGTGCCCCCCGGCGGCGACCACGTGCGCGTCAGCCGCTCGACTTCCTGCTCGGCGAGCGCCTCGGTAATGCGCCCCGCATCGGCCAGCGTCGCCATCCGGGTGACCGACGCCGACAACTCGCGGAAGTTGCCGGCCCACGTCGCGCGCGGCGAGGCCGCGAACGCGAGATAGCGCCGCTTCGCCTCGACGTTGAACCGCACCTGCTCGCCCTGCTCGCGACCGAACCGGTCGAGCTCGAATTCGAGGTTCGGCTCGATGTCCTCGCGGCGCTCGGCCAGCCCCGGCAATTCATAGGTCCAGAGGTTGATCCGCGCATAGAGGTCCTCGCGGAACGTGCCGGCCGCCACCATCTGCCGCAGATCGCGGTGCGTGCCCGCGATCAGTTCGAAATCGCTGGTCGCCTCGACGTCCGCGCCGACCGGCAGGAAGCGCTTCTCCTCGATCGCCTTCAGCAGCATCGCCTGTTCGTCGAGCCCGAGTTCGCCGATCTCGTCGAGAAACAGCAGCCCGCCGTCCGCCGCGCGCAGCAGCCCCGCGCGCGCCGACTGCGCCCCTGTGAACGCGCCCTTCACGTGACCGAACAGCGTCGACATCGCCGCGTCGCCGCGCAGCGTCGCGCAGTTGATCTCGATGAACGGCCCCGCGAGCCGATGCCGGCCGCGCTTCAGCTCGTACACGCGCTTCGCGAGAAACGACTTGCCGGCCCCCGTCGGCCCGACCAGCAGCATCGGCGCGCGCGAACGCACCGCCACGCGCTCGAGTTGCTCGATCAGCGCATTGAAGCGCGCGTTGCGCGTCGCGATGCCGGCCTTCAGGAACGACACCGTTTCGTCGCGCTCGCGCGTGAAGCGCTGCGCGATCCGGTTGTAGCGCGACAGGTCGAGATCGATCACCGAGATCGTGCCCGGCCCGCTCGGCCCTTCGTCGGTTCGCTGCGGCGGCCCCGTCTGCACGAGGCGCGCGGGCAGGTAGCGCGCTTCCGCGAGCAGGAACCAGCAGATCTGCGCGACGTGCGTGCCGGTCGTGATGTGGATCAGGTAATCCTCGTGTTCGAGGTCGAACGGATACGCGCGTGCGTAATCGTGCAGCGTCGCATAGACCTCCTCGAAATCCCACGGATCGTGGAGCGTGACCGGCGTGAGCCGCACATCGGTGTGCGGTGACACGCGCGCGAGATCGTCCCGCACCTGGTTGGCGAGACGCGTGTAGTCCAGCGAATGCAGCAGTTCGAGCCGGTCGATCGGCAGGTCGGGCTGCTCGCACAGCGAAATCGTCGGCCGCCATTTGCGGTAACGGCGCGGCGCGCGGCCGCCTTGGTCGAGCACCGTGCCGAGAAAACCGATCGCGACGGTTTTGCGCATGTTTATCTCATGAGATAAGAAGCGATCTGATTGTATCGGATATTCATGACCGCGAGGTGCCGACAGTGTCGATGCCGGACACTGAAAAACAGACAATTCTCTTTTGACTTCAACGAGTTGCGAGATTTCAAGAAGCGCCGGCCGCTCCCTGGCACGCTCCTCGCTAAATAAAAGACGCCGGATGTCCCGCTGGCCCACGAGCCAGGGTTCGACAAGCCCTGCTGGTGCGCCGCCGCCGAACCTCGTTCGTCGCGGTAGCGCATGCCGCCATGGACAGACGAAGGCAACGGGGCGCGCGCCAGGATGCCTCGCCCGGTTTCGAATCCCGGGGCGCCCATTGTTCGAAAGCTCAGCCAGGTGGAGCAGCCGGCGAAAGCCGGCCGGTGGCGGGTTCGAATCCCGCTCGAACGCTGTCCGCAAGGACGGTCTCGTATGAAGGCAGTACCCGCCGGTGCGGGCCGACAGGCCCGCCGCGCGTCGGACCGGTTGCGGTTCCGCGCGATCGGCCGGGCGGCCGCACGGCCCGCGCGAAGGCGCACGACGACGCAATGCAGCAGGCGTCGCCATGCGTTTCGACGCCGGCCGGCGCGCCGCCCGCCCGATTGCGTCGCCCCGCGATCCGCACGATGCGCGTTACCCGGCGGCCATTGAAGAAAAGGACAAAAATATGTGGAAGCGTCATGTGGTGAAAAAGAACGAACGCGCGCTGCTGATGAGCGAGGGCGACTTCGTGAAGGTGCTGGAACCGGGCGTGTTCAAGGCCTTCGATCCGTTCAAGCGCCTGTCGGTGCAGACCGCGCGTCTCGACGCGCCGCTCGCCGACGACGCGCTGGCCGACTACCTGCGTCACGACGCACCGGACGTGCTCGCGCGGTATTTCGTCGCGATGGATCTCGCCGACGACGAAGCCGGCCTGCGCTACGAAGACGACGTGCTCGTCGAGATTCTGGCGCCCGGCACGCGCCGGCTGTACTGGCGCGGCCTGACCGCGCATCGGCTGGAGCGCATCGACCTCGCGCAGGACAGCATGCTGCCTGCGGCGCTGGTGAAGCGCATCGCGCAACCGTCGCTGCGTGCGCGCGGCGTGGCGGGGCTGACGGGCGTGCTCCTGGCGCAGGTGCCGGCGTACCACGTCGGCGTGCTGAAGGTCGACGGCAAGATCGAGCGACTGCTGGACGCGGGTGCGTCGGCGTTCTGGCGCTTCAACCGCGACGTCGCGGTCGAGCTGGTCGATCTGCGCTTGCAGGCGATCGAGGTCGGCGGGCAGGAAATCCTGACGCGCGACAAGGTCGCGCTGCGGCTGAACCTGTCGGCGACGTGGCGCTATGCGGACGTGCTGCATGCGTTCGGCCAGTTGCAGAAGCCGGTCGAACACCTGTACCGCGAGTTGCAGTTCGCGCTGCGTTCGGCGGTCGGCACGCGCTCGCTCGACGAGCTGCTGGAGGACAAGCAGTCGCTCGACGAGGTCGTGATCGCGCAGGTGCGCGCCCGTCTCGACGGTTCGGGCGTGGACGTGCGCAGCGTCGGCGTGAAGGATATCGTGCTGCCGGGCGACATGAAGACGATCCTCGCGCAGGTGGTCGAAGCGGAGAAATCCGCGCAGGCGAACGTGATTCGCCGCCGCGAGGAAACGGCGGCCACGCGTTCGCTGCTGAACACCGCGAAGGTGATGGAAGAAAACCCGACCGCGCTGCGGCTCAAGGAGCTGGAAACGCTCGAGCGCGTCGCGGAACGGATCGACCGCATCTCGGTGTTCGGCGGTCTCGACCAGGTGCTGAACGGGCTCGTCAGCATCAAGGGCACGTAATGCAGGTTCCGGCGCGATGCAGATGTGTCGCGCCGGTCCCGAAATGAATCAGGTGAAGCAAATGACCGACATGGACATGGATTATCAGGTGATGGAACTGGCGAACGGCAAGCCGGTGAAGATGTGGACGCAAGGCGTCGCCGTCGAGGACGAAGCGCGCGCGCAACTGCGCAACACCGCGCAGATGCCGTTCATCTTCGGCCACGTCGCGGTGATGCCGGACGTGCACCTCGGCAAGGGCTCGACGATCGGCAGCGTGATTCCGACGAAGGGCGCGATCATCCCGGCCGCGGTCGGCGTCGACATCGGCTGCGGAATGATGGCCGCGCGCACGACGCTGACGGCGGCCGACCTGCCCGATTCGCTTGGCGGGCTGCGCAGCGCGATCGAACGCGCGGTGCCGCACGGCCGCGCGCCGGGCCGGCGCGACCCGGGCGCATGGGGCGATCGCACGCCGGCCGCCGTGACCGACGCGTGGAAATCGCTGCAGCCGGGCTTTCAGCGCATCGTCGACAAGTATCCGAAGCTGGCAAAGACGAACCACTACGCGCATCTCGGCACGCTCGGCACCGGCAACCACTTCATCGAAGTGTGCATCGACGAGGCGGACCGCGTGTGGTTCATGCTGCACAGCGGCTCACGCGGCGTCGGCAATGCGATCGGCAGCCTGTTCATCGAACTCGCGCAGGCCGACATGCGACAACACATTGCGAACCTGCCCGACCGTAATCTCGCGTACTTCACCGAAGGCAGCCAGCACTTCGACGATTACGTCGAGGCGGTCGGCTGGGCGCAGGACTACGCGCGGCGCAACCGGCAGGCGATGATGGACGCGGTGATCGGCGCGGCGCGCGGCGTGATCGGCACACCGTTCTCGGTCGACGCGCATGCGGTGAACTGCCACCACAACTACGTGCAGCGCGAACGCCACTTCGGCGAAGACGTGCTCGTCACGCGCAAGGGCGCGGTGTCCGCGCAGAAGGGGCAGCTCGGGATCATTCCGGGTTCGATGGGCGCGAAGAGCTTCATCGTGCGCGGGCTCGGCAACCCGGAAAGCTTCTGCTCGTGCAGCCACGGCGCGGGCCGGACGATGAGCCGTACCGAAGCGAAGCGCCGCTTCACTGCCGACGATCAGGCGAAGGCGACGCAGGGCGTCGAATGCCGGAAGGACGCGGGCGTCGTCGACGAAATCCCGATGGCCTACAAGGACATCGACGCGGTGATGGCGGCCCAGCGCAGCCTCGTCGAAGTGGTGCATACGCTGCGCCAGGTGGTGTGCGTGAAGGGATAGCGCGGTGTGCGGCCGAGGGCCAGCGGCCGCGCACAACGAAAGGAAAACGACAACGATGAAAACCGACAACGCAATGACGACCGTGCGCAGCGCGCATCCGATCGACCCGGCGGTGCGGGCACGCGTGATGGCGGAGCTCGCGGAAGTCGAACGCCGCCATGATGTATGCGTGCTGTTCGCGTGCGAATCGGGCAGCCGCGGCTGGGGATTCGCTTCGCCGGACAGCGATTACGACGTACGCTTCGTGTACGCCCACCGGCGCGACTGGTACTTGAGCGTCGAACCGCAACGCGACGTGATCGAGCGGCCGCTCGACGACGAGCTCGACGTCAGCGGCTGGGAATTGCGCAAGGCGTTGCAACTGCTGCGACGCTCGAATCCGACGCTGCTCGAATGGCTCGACTCGCCCGTCGTGTATCGCGAAGATGCGCGCTGGGCGCCGCGGCTCAGATCGCTGGCATCGGCGTTCTTCTCGCCGGTACGCGGGCGTCATCACTACCTCGCGATGGCGAAGAAAAATTTTCGCGGCTATCTGCAAGGCGACACGGTGCGTTACAAGAAGTACCTGTACGTACTGCGTCCGCTGCTCGCGGTGCGCTGGATCGACATGGGGCTCGGCATGCCGCCGATGCGCTTCGTCGATCTCGTCGACGGGACCGTGCACGAGCCGACGGTGCGCGCGGAGCTCGATGCGCTGCTCGCGCTGAAGATGAGCGCGAACGAAGGCGAATACGGGCCGCGCCGGCCGGCGATCCACGCGCTGGTCGAGACGATGCTCGCCGATGCCGAACACGATCGCGAATACAAGCGGCCGTGGGGCGACGTGGCGATGCTCGACGCGTTCCTGCGCGACGTGGTCGACGGCCGATGAAAAGTGAACGGCGCGATGCCTGCGGGGATCGCGCCATTTTTGCATCCGCGCTCGTCCGATCGATGCAGGCGAGCAACGACCGTGCCCGCGTACGACGTGTCGTCGCAACGATCGCAACCCATCGCGGCGGTATACTCGATGCCGTTCGGCACAGCGCGCCGCCGCATGCGCCGCAGCCTTCGACCTGCCCCGCCTGCTGACGATGCGCTTGCAATCCGACATCTTCCGCCCGTCCATCCACAGTCGATACGAACCGTCATGTCGCACCGCCTTTCGCTCGCCATCGCCGCCCTCCTCGCCGTTTCCCCGTTCGTTGCCGAGGCCCGCCCGCTCGCGCGGCCGCCGGTCGAACGCGACTTCAAGAACTGGTCGGTCGTTTGCGACAACGGCAACCGCTGCATTGCCGAAAGCCACGCGGACGATATCGATGATGCACGCACCCGCCTCATCCTGCGCGTGACGCGCGATGCCGGCCCGGACGCGCCAGCCTCGCTCGACATCTATGCGTCGGCGCCGCTGGACCTGCGCAGCGCACGCGTGGATGGTCGTCCGTTCGATGCAATGGCGGCCCGATGGCATGCGTTCGGCGGCAAACCGGCCGATGACGACGCGCACCCGTTCCGGATCCGGACCAACGATCCGGCAACGGTCGCCGCATGGCTCACCGCGTCGCGCAATGCGCAACTGCTGAGCTTCGGCGATCCGGCGTCGGCCCAAACCGCCCGCACGCCGTTGACGGGATTGAGTGCGGCGCTGCTGTTGATCGACGACACGCAGGGCCGTGTCGGCACCGTCACGGCGTTGCTGCGCCCGGGCACCCGGCCGGCGTCGGCGGTGCCCGTCGCACCGGCACTCCCCCCCGCCGTCACGCCGGCCCCGGCCGTCGCAAACCTGTCGGCCGCGGAGCAACGGCCGCTCGTCGATGCGGTGCTCGCGAAGTTCGGCGGCGACGTGAAGCAATGTGCGACCGATGTCGAAGACGAAATGCCGGCGAACGATCGCAGGAAGGCGTCGACTGCCGTGGCGGTCTCCGCCGACGAAGCGCTGGTCGCGATACCGTGCCAGACCAGCAGCCTGTATAACCACACCGACCTGTGGTATCGCGTGCGGCGAACCGCGCCCTACTCGCCGACGGCGATGAATTTCGGCGAGAACGCGAACGCGGGACTCGATTCGGCGTCGTTCGCAAACGAACTGACCGACGCCGGCTACGATCCCGCCAGCGCGACGCTGTCGAGCAAGGTCAGACTGCGCAGTGCCGGCGATTGCGGCTCGACCGCATCGTGGATCTTCGACGGCCGGCACTTCGTGCTCAGCGATATCGCCACGCACGGCACTTGCAACGGCTTGTTCGACGATCAGTGGCCACGCCTGTATCGACGGGCCGATGCGAGCGGAAGCCGCTGACGCACGTATCGCACCGAAACACGCCGGCAGACATAACCCATAACGAACCGAGGGGCCGAACCATGCATCACCCGTTCATCGCCGCGTCGCGCCACGCGGCCGCGACGCGGCGTACGCGCGAGCGGCGCAGCGCGCTTGCGTTCGCGCTGATCGCCATCACCGCATTCGCGTCGACGCCGGTGCGCGCGGCAAACGCCGACGAGTCGGTCGAGATCCCGTTCTGGTCGCGTGACTGGGCCGGCACGATCGGCAACCGGCACGTCGAAGTCTCGTTGTCGCGCGTCGGCGACACGGTATCGGGCTGGTACTGCTACGCGCCATGCACGTCCGACAAACGCTATCGGCTCGCATTGAAGGGAACGCTCGACGCGCACGGTGCGACGCTGTCGGAACGGGATAGCGGCGCGAAAGCCGACGCCGATCGCGTAACGGGCAAGTGGCGCGTCGCTTCTCTCGACGATGCGGTAACCGGCACGTGGACCGCACCGGACGGCAAGCGCACCTTCCCTGTCTCGCTCGCGCAGAAGCACGACGGCAGAGCGTTTCCCTACGACATCCGCCTCGTCGCCGACCATCTGCCGGACGATGGCGGTTCGTGCACCGACGCGCCTGAAGTCACCGCAATCCGCCTGTACGACCACGGCCGCCTCGTCCAGACGCTAAAGACCGATTCGCGGGGCACCTGCAACCTGTTCACGCCGGATTTCGCCGACGTGAACTTCGATGGCTGGCCCGACTTGATGCTCGCGCAATCGATGGGGGCCGGTCCGAACATCCCGTACCAGACGTGGATCTTCAACCCGACAACGCGGCGCTTCGCCGATGCGCCGCAGGGACTGCAAGACATCACGTCGCCGGATTTCGATCCGGTGCACCGGATCGTCTGGACGAGCTGGCGCGCGAGCTGCTGCGAGCACGGCGTGACGACCTACCGCTGGCAGGGCAACGACGTGAAGGAGGTCGACTCGGCGAGCAGCTACTTGCTGCCCGTGCTCGACGGAAACACGCGTCGCTATTGCTACATCGTGCCCGGCTACGGCAACGGCCATATCGAGTATCCGCAACGCATCGAGCAGACCGATACCGGGCTGCGCTCGACGCTGGGCGCGCTGAAGGACTGCGAGGCGGGCGATTCGCCTCAGATGTCGCGGGTGTATATCGACATCTGGAAGCCGGGCGCGCCGGGTGGCGCCCCGACGCTCGTGCGTACCGAAAGGGTCGCCTGGAAACGGACGTCGACGCGCGCCGGCATGAAGTTCTGCCCGGACGTGCCGTTCTACGACAACGGCCGCATCCGCCGCATCCTGTTGCGCGACGATCCCGACCAGTGCAGCGACTCGAATCCCGACGAGAACTAGTGTGCGGCGCGCCCGCAAGGGCGCACCGGCGTCACTTCACGCGGCGCCCACGATCGAGATCGAGAACCCGTCCCAGCCCTTCTGCCCGACCGTCTGCACGGCGGTCGTCATGAGCGCCGGCTCGGCCGCGAGCCGCGCGAACCCGGCGCGCACGCCGGCCACGTCCGGCTCGCGATTGTCCGGATCGACCACGCGCCCGTTGCGCACGACGTTGTCGACGACGATCACCGTGCCGGGCCGCGACAGCTTCAGCGCCGCATCGAGATAGACGGCGTTGTTGTCCTTGTCCGCATCGATGAAGATGAAGTCGAACGGCGCCTCGCCCGTGTCGATGAGCCGCGCAAGACTGTCCTTCGCGCTGCCGACCACCACCGACACGACCTGCGCGAATCCGGCGCGCGCGATGTTCTGCGTCGCGACCTTCGCGTGTGCGGGGTTCAGCTCGAGCGTCACGAGCGCGCCGCCCGGCGGCAACGCGCGCGCCAGCCAGATCGTGCTGTAGCCGCCGAGCGTGCCGACCTCGAGAATCCGCCGCGCGCCGCGGATCGTCGCGAGCAGCTGCAACAGCTTGCCCTGGTTCGGCGCGACGTTGATCGCCGGCAGCCCGGCCGCGTCGCTCGCCGCCAGCGCGGCGTCGAGTACGGCGTCGGAAGGCACGAGCGTCGCCGAGAAATACGCATCCACCTGGTTCCACCGATCCTGATCCATCTCGCACCTTTCGTCTGCGGAAAAGGGCATTCTATGCGCCGCGCCTCCATAAGCAACCCACCATTCGTTCTAAGGGCAGCCGCGCACGTGCTCCTATAATCGCCGGACGGCAGGACCCCTCGACCTTCACAACAACAAACGGAGCACCCATGACCGATCAGGCCAAGCCGAACTGGCGCCTCGAAACCATCGCCGTGCACGGCGGTTATCGTCCCGACCCGACCACGCGCGCGGTCGCCGTCCCGATCTACCAGACCGTTGCGTACGCATTCGACGACACGCAGCACGGCGCCGACCTGTTCGACCTGAAGGTCCAGGGCAACATCTACACGCGGATCATGAACCCGACGACGGACGTGCTCGAGCAGCGGATCGCCGCGCTCGAGGGCGGCATCGGCGCGCTCGCGCTCGCGTCGGGGCAAGCCGCCGTCACGTACGCGATCCAGACGATCGCCGAAGCCGGCGACAACATCGTGTCCGCGAGTTCGCTGTATGGCGGCACCTACAACCTGTTCGCGCACACGCTGCCGCAATACGGGATCGCCACGCGTTTCGCCGACCCGCGCGACCCCGCGTCGTTCGAACCGCTGATCGACGCACGCACGAAGGCGATCTTCGCGGAATCGGTCGGCAACCCGCTCGGCAACGTCACCGACATCGCCGCGCTTGCGGCAGTCGCGCATCGCCACGGCATCCCGCTGATCGTCGACAACACGGTGCCGTCGCCGTACCTGCTGCGCCCGTTCGAGCACGGCGCGGACATCGTCGTGCACTCGCTGACGAAGTATCTCGGCGGGCACGGCACGAGCCTCGGCGGCGCGATCGTCGATTCGGGCAAGTTCCCGTGGGCCGACCACGCGGACCGCTTCAAGCGGCTGAACGAGCCGGACGTCAGCTATCACGGCGTCGTCTATACCGAAGCGTTCGGGCCGGCCGCGTATATCGGCCGCGCCCGCGTGGTGCCGCTGCGCAACATGGGCGCGGCGATTTCGCCGTTCAACGCGTTCCAGATCCTGCAGGGAATCGAGACGCTCGCGCTGCGTATCGAACGTATCAGCGACAACGCGCTGAAGATCGCGCAGCATCTCGCGCGCCACGAGCACGTCGAATGGGTGAACTATGCGGGCTTGCCCGATCATCCCGATCATCCGCTCGTCGCGCGCTACCTGTCGGGCCGCGCGCCGGGCATCCTGACGTTCGGCGTGAAGGGCGGCCGCGACGGCGGCGCGAAGTTCCAGGATGCGCTGAAGCTGTTCACGCGGCTCGTCAACATCGGCGATACGAAGTCGCTCGCGACGCACCCGGCCTCGACCACGCATCGTCAGTTGTCGCCGACCGAACTCGCGAAGGCCGGCGTGAAAGAAGAAACGGTGCGGCTGTCGATCGGCATCGAGCATATCGACGACCTGCTCGCCGATCTCGACCAGGCACTCGCGCAGCTTTGACCGGAACGGGCGCGCCGGCCGCTTGCCGGTGCGTCCGCATCAAACCGCTTGACTCTGGAGCGGCTTCAAGGTGTTCAATCCCCGGTTGATGCCGGGGCGATGCCCGGTGTGTACGATCGTGCGACGCAGCGCCCGCTGCGCCACGCCAACCGCTGAGAGGCCTCATGACACCGACCGCGAAGCTCGCGCTGCTCACGTTACCGCCCGTGCTGGCGGCCTGTTTCGGCGCCCTCGCGGCCGCGTGGCGCGCGCCCGGCGCGAAAACGTCGAGCGTGATCCAGCATTTCACCGGCGGCATCGTGTTCGCGGCCGCCGCGCTCGAACTGCTGCCGCAGGACCGCGCACATGCGCTGTTTCCGGTCGTCGTCGGCTTCGTGCTGGGCCTTGCGCTGATGCTGGCGATCCGCGCGCTGTCGGGCGCGATCGAGACGCGCTTCGAGACGGCGCGGTTGCCGGTGAGCCTGATCATCGTCACCGCGATCGACCTCGTCGTCGACGGCCTGGTGCTCGGCATCGCCTTTTCCGCGAGCGACGAAAGCGGCATCATCCTGACCGTCGCGCTGACGCTCGAGGTGCTGTTCCTCGCGCTGTCGGTCAGCGCGGCGCTGGCCGCGGCCGGCATCGGCCGCTTGCTGTCGATCGTCGTGCCGGTCGCGCTCGCGGCGCTGCTGAGCGTCGCGGCCGTGGCCGGCAATGCGGCGTTCGCCGGGCTGCCGGCGAATATCTATGCGGCGCTGCTGGGGCTCGGCACGGTCGCGCTGTTGTACCTCGTCACCGAGGAACTGCTGGTCGAAGCGCACGAAGTGCCCGAGACACCGTTCGCGACGGCTGCGTTCTTCATCGGCTTCATCGTGTTCTTCCTGATCGAAGGATCGGTGAAAGCCTGACGCGCCGCGCTCGACGGCGCGACGGCTACCAGGTCGTCGCGCCGGTCGGATAGGTATCGACGATCCGCGTGCCGTTGACCGGCGTGACACCCGCGTTGCGCAGCGCGGTCCACAGATCGATCGCATGTTCGCGCGATTTGCGGCTGCCGTCGTCGGTCAGCACGTTCAGCGCGACCACTTCGTCGCGCGTGGTCAGTTGCAGTTGTTCCTTCAGCTTGCGTGACTGATGCGATGCGGTGCGAACGTCGCCAAGCACGATCGCCTTCGCCGCGACGGTCGACTCGTCGCCGGCATCGGCCGGCACGAACGTCAGCCGGCCGTTGGCGACTTCGCATTGCCCACGCGTGAACGTCGCAGTCCACGCGCCGGCCGGCACGGCCGCGAACTCGCAACGCATCCGCTCGTTCGCGCGGCTGCCGGCGTCGTGCGCCGGCGCGTGCGACAGCGCGCGTTCCGGCCAGCCTGCCGCCATCGCGGCCGTCGACATCAGGCATGCCGCCAGCACGATTCCCTTCGCGACATTGCGCATCGAGCTCTCCTTTCCGTCGATCAACGTTCAAAGCACCGCGAAGCGGTTGTCGTGTGCATCGACCATCGGCATCTTCTCGCCGCGATGAACGGTCGCGCGATGAATCTCCTGATTGCGCGCGACGGCGGCCGGACTCGCCGGATAGTCGTGATTCGGGCTCGGAATCACGCCGTCGTGACGCGCGCGCACCAGTTCCCGAATCACTTCCTGACGGCTCTTCGGCTGCGCGGCCACGGCTTGGGAGAACGCTGCAATCGACAGCGCGGCGGCGGCAATGACGATCATCGGACGCGGGATGTTCATGTTGGGGCTCCTTGCTGGAATGCCGTGACTGGAGCCTTCACTTTGATCCCGCGGCGGTGCGGATCCGTGATCGCCTGATGACGGTTTCGTCATCGTTCACGCATCTTTCACATCGCAGTGCGAATGAAATTCACCGCACGTTTCAGCGCGCATGACATTGCGATGACATTTTTCTCATTTGTCCCTCACCGTCACGATCCGAACGCTTTCCAGAATCGCCACCGCAATCGCGATATTCCGGCCCGTCGCGACACAGGTTCGGCGCCGGCATCGAACGATGCACGAAACGATCATCTTGAACTTCAGGGACACACCATGAAAACTCCGGTTCGACTCGTCATGATGTCAGGGGCGCTGCTGACGACCGCGCATGCGGCGCAGGCAACGGAAGTCACGCTGTACGGCCTGTTCGATACGTCGCTGACGGTCGTGTGGAACGCCGATGCGCAGGGCAAGAACCTCGTCGGCCTCGGCAACGGCAACCTGCTCGGCAACCGCTTCGGCGTGAAAGGCGCGGAGGATCTCGGCGGCGGGCTGAAGGCGATCTTCACGCTGGAAAACGGCTTCAACCCGAACACCGGCGCGCTCGGGCAAGGCAACCGGATGTTCGGTCGGCAAGCGTTCGTCGGGCTGGAAAGCGCGCGCTGGGGGACGCTGACGCTCGGCCGCCAGTACGACGCGCTCGCCGATGTCGCGTGGCCGATCACCGGCGATTTCTACTTCGGCAGCGTGTACGCGACACCCGGCGACGTCGACAACTACGACACGTCGTCGCGCACCGACAACGCGGTGAAGTACACGTCGCCCGTGGTCGGCGGCTTCCAGTTCGTCGGCATGTACGCGCTCGGCGGTGTGGCCGGCAAGAGCGGCGCCGGCCAAACCTGGTCGGCCGGCCTGTCGTACAACCATGGCCCGTTCGACGCGGCGGGCGGCTACTACTATGCGGCCAACCGCGCCTCGCTCGCCAACGGCGTCCGGACCGGCTGGAACGGCACGTCGGACGGCACGTTCGACGGGTCGCTGGTCAACGGCGGCTACCTCTCCGCGAAGTCGATCGGCATCGCACGCGGCGCGTTGCGCTACACCTTCGCGCCGTTCACGGTCGGTATCGACTACAGCAATGCGCAGTACAAGGCCGATGCGATGTCGGCCTTTCGCAGCACGCAGAAATACGACACCGCGCGCGGGTTCTTCAACTATCAGGCAACCGCGAGCCTGCTCGTCGGCGTCGGCTACAGCTACACGAAGGCCCGCGGCGATACGAGCGCGACCTACCATCAGGTGTCCGCCGGCGCCGACTACGTGCTGTCGAAGCGCACCGATCTCTATGCGGTCGGCGCGTGGCAGCGCGCGAACGGCGAACAGCGTACGCCCGACGGCGGCACGCAGGCGGCCCAGGCGTCGATCGGCTCGTACGGCTACGGCGGCACGCGTACGCAGGGCATCCTCAATCTCGGGTTGCGCCACCGGTTCTGACTGCGACAGCCAACCTTGCGCGCTGCGTGACGAAAATTTCATGTTCCGATCAGGTTCGCGATGCGTCGCATCGCTACGATCGGAACGGTAGCGGGCCCTGCCCGTTTCCGTCCACGCAGCGGGTCGCTGCCGCACGGCACGATCACGCATTAGGCCCGGGCTCGTCGAGTACCGGGCTCTTTTTTACGCGGATCCGACGATCACGGCGCTGAATTGAGCCGCGGGTACACGCACGGATGCGTTTTCACATACAGGTTCGGATTGCCGCAGCGATGCCCGGCATAGTCGATTTGCTCGCCCGGCGTCAGATCGGCCGGCGCGGGCTTGCGCGCGGCAGCAGGGGGGGTGACCGTGGCGCCGGAACGTGTCGATGCGCAACCCGAGAACAACGGGACGATCAGGACTGCGATCAAGGCGAGGCGAATGGCGGGACGATGCAATTTTCGGTCCGGAATGAAGGTCTGAACGACGCCGTCCGCGCTCGATGCTGCTGGCGCGACCGGCACGAACGCCGCCGGCGCGGTCGGCCAGCGGCAGGCTTCATGTTCCGCTTCCCGCTCATCGCACCCATGACGCGAACATGACGGTTGCGTCATGTCGTTCGAGACCGCATGACGCGTTCTTGCCTCCGCAATCTGACGCATTTTTCATCTCGCGATCACGATCACGCACGGCTGCTTTCGCATACTGGGTCCATGGTTCGCCGCCCGGCGGCCCAGATCAAGGAGAGCACTCGATGAAAACGGCAAAACTCGCAGCACTGTTCGTCACCGCCACGCTGTCGCTCGGCATGGCCACCCAGGCGGCGTTCGCCCAGACGCAACCGCAAGGCAAGTCCCGCGCGCAGGTCGTCAACGAACTGAAGCAGGCGCAGCACGACGGCGTCGTGCCGACGAGCAAGACGCAGTACCCGCCGACCGGCGAGATCGTCGCGCGCAACAAGGAGCTTCACGGGATTTCGGTGCATGGCGGCGAGAAGAAGCCGCAGACCGACAATCACGACAACCTGACCGCGAAGCAATGATGACCGGCCACATGGCCGCGGGCAGCGCGCCGCGCGCGGCCCTCTTGCGGCAAACGCGCGGGCGTAGCCGCCCGCGCTGTCAGGTGCTGATGGCGGCCGGCCGTTGCGGTTCGGCCGGCCGGCGCGGAAAGCGCAGCCAGAAGGTCGTGCGGCGGCCCGGCTCGCTGTCGACGCCGCATTCGCCGCCGTGATTGTCCATGATCGACCGGACGATCGCGAGGCCGAGCCCCGTGCCCGACGCCGAATTGTGCCGCGACGGATCGACGCGATAAAAGCGCTCGAAAATCCGCCCGGCATGTTCCGCGGCGATGCCGGGCCCCGTATCCGACACGGCGATCGTCGTCGCGCCGCCCTGCTCGACGCAGTCGATCGTCACGACGCTGCCGCGCGGCGCATAGGTCAGCGCATTCGACAGCAGGTTGCTCAACGCGCGCTGGTACAGCGTCAGGTCCGCATCGACCCACGCGTGGCCGTCGACCTTCACCGTCACGCCCTCGTCTTCCGCCAGCGGCTCGTAGTAGCCGGCCACGCGCTCCGCCTCCTCCGCTGCATTCAGGCGCCGCACGCTGATCGACGTGCCGGCCTGCTCCGAACGCGCGAGAAACAGCATGTCCTCGATCATCCGCGACAGCCGCTGGTATTCGTCGATGCTCGACTCGATCACGCTCCGGTATTCGTCCGCGCCGCGCGGCTGCGACAGCACGACTTGCGCGGCCGCCTGCAGGTTCGTCAGCGGCGTGCGCATGTCGTGCGCGAGGTTCGACGAGAACTGGCTCAGCCGCGTGAACGATTCGTTCAGCCGCGCGAGCATCCCGTTGAACGCGTGCTCGAGCTCCTTCAGCTCGCCTGACGTATCGAGTTCCGGCAGCGGATGCGCGAGCCGGCTCGTCGACATCTGCTCCGCGCGCGCCGCGAACCGCCGCAGCGGGCTCAGCCCGAGCGCCGCGATGCCATAGGCGATCACGGCCGCGAGCACCACGCCGAACACCTCGATCACGACGATCGTATAAGCATGCGTGCGCAACAGCAGCACGTCGGCGCTGCGATCGTACTGCACGGCGACGCGCACCACGGGCGCACCGGCGCCGGCCAGCGGCACGGTCGTCAGCAGATACTGGTGCCGCGCGGCCGGCGGCGCGACGCCGACCGGCACGCGGCCCGCGTTCATCGACATCAGCGGCGCATACGGACGAAAGCCGGGCGTGCCGACGAGGCGCGTACCGGCGGCATCGAAGATCGCGAGATCCATGTTCGGATGACCGTGCAACTGGTCGATCCAGATATCGGTGTTGCGCGCGACGTCGGCCGTCGTGCGCGCCTCGGCCAGGTGCGCCCCCAGGGCGGCGGAAATGCCGGCCATCTGCTCGGCCGCCGTCGTTTCGACGCGGTTGCTCAGCGCCTCGTACAGCGCGACGCCGCTCGACGCGAGGATCACCGACGTCGACAGGATGATCAGCGCGGTCAGGCGGCCGCGTAGCGTCCGCGGCAGCAGGCGCGCGATCATGCGGCCGCGCCGCCGCGCGCTTCGAGCACGTAGCCCATGCCGCGCACCGTGTGGATCAGCTTCGGTTCGTACGCGTCGTCGATCTTCGAGCGCAGCCGGCGGATCGCCGAATCGACGACGTTCGTGTCGCTGTTGAAATTCATGTCCCACACCTGCGACGCGATCGTCGCGCGCGGCAGGATCTCGCCTTCGCGGCGCATCAGCAGCCACAGCAGCGCGAATTCCTTCGCGGTCAGCAGGATCGTGTCGCCCTGCCGCGTGGCCTTGCGGCGCGTCAGGTCGAGTTCGAGATCGGCCACGCGCAGCGTGTTCGAGTCGCGCGGCTGGCCGCGCCGCAGGATCGACTTGATGCGTGCGGTCAGCTCGACGAAGTCGAACGGCTTCGCGAGATAGTCGTCCGCGCCAAGTTCGAGCCCCTTCACGCGATCGCCGACGTCGTCGCGCGCGGTGAGGAACAGCACGGGCGTCGACTTGCTGCGCCGCAGGTTCTGCAGCAGCGTCCAGCCGTCCTGCCCGGGCAGCATCACGTCGAGCACGAGCAGGTCGTACTCCTCCGTTTCGGCCTGGTGCTGGCCCGTGATGCCGTCCTCGACCCAGTCGACGACGTAGCCGGCCTCGGTCAGGCCCTTGCGCAGATACGCGCCCGTCTTCGGTTCATCCTCGACAATCAGAATTCGCATCACGCATTACCCTTGAAGAAACCCAGCCGGCGCAGCACGCCCGCGCCGAAGCCGCCACGCAACGCCGCGCGCCACGACACCGCATGGCTGACCCGGTACAGCACCGGCAGCACCAGCAGCGTCAGCGCCGTGGACGACAGGATACCGCCGATCACGACCGTCGCAAGCGGACGCTGCACTTCGGCGCCGGTGCCGGTCGCGAACGCCATCGGCAGGAAGCCGAGCGACGCGACCAGCGCGGTCATCAGTACGGGGCGCAGCCGCGTGAGCGCGCCGTCGTGCACCGCGGCGTCGAGCGGCATCCCTTCGTCGCGCAGGTTGCGGATGAACGAGATCATCACGAGACCGTTGAGCACGGCCACGCCGGACAGCGCGATGAAGCCGACCGCCGCCGTGATCGACAGCGGAATTCCGCGCAGCCACAGCGACACGACGCCGCCGCTCAGCGCGAACGGAATGCCGGTGAACACCAGCAGCCCGTCCTTCACGTTGTTGAACATCACGAACAGCAGCACGAACACCATGAACAGCGCGAGCGGCACGACGAGCTTCAGGCGCTCGCTCGCGCTCTGCAACTGCTCGAACTGGCCGCCCCACGACACCCAGTAGCCGGCCGGCACGCGCACGTCCTGCTGCAACTGCTCGCGCGCATCGGCGACGAACGAGCCGACGTCGCGACCGCGCACGTTCGCGCTGACCACCACCCGGCGCTTGCCGTCCTCGCGGCTGATCTGGTTCGGGCCCGGCGCCACGTCGATCGTCGCAAGCTCCGCGAGCGGCACGTACGGCGCCGCCGCGAGCGGTGCGCTGGCGCCGGCGGCCGGCGCGGGCAGCGCGATCGGCAGCCGCTTGATCGCCTCGATGTCGGAGCGCAGCTCGTCGGGCAGCCGCACGACGATGTCGAAGCGACGGTCGCCCTGGAACAGCGTGCCGGCCTTCTGCCCGCCGACGGCCGCGGCCACCGAATCCTGCAGGTCGGCCACGCTCACGCCGTAGCGCGCGAGCTTGTCGCGGTCGAGGTTGACGGTCAACACCGGCAGGCCCGTGGTCTGCTCGACCTTCACCTCCGACGCGCCCGGCACCTTCTGCAACGCGGCCGCGATCTGCTCGCCGGTCTGGTTCAGCACGGCCATGTCGTCGCCGAAGATCTTCACGGCGACGTCGCTGCGCACGCCGGAGATCAGTTCGTTGAAGCGCAGCTGGATCGGCTGCGAGAATTCGTATGCGTTGCCCGGCAGCTCGGCGAGCGCTTCCTCGATCTCGCGCACGAGCTGGTCGCGCGGCTTCTTCGGGTCGGGCCACCGGTCGGCCGGCTTCAGCATGATGTAGCCGTCCGACAGGTTCGGCGGCATCGGGTCGGCCGCGATCTCGGCCGTGCCGGTACGGGCGAACACGCGCTCGATCTCCGGGAAGCGCGCCTTCAGCGTCTTCTCGATCGCCTTCTGCATCTCGATCGACTGCGACAGGCTCGTGCCGGGAATCCGCAGCGCGGACACGGCCAGATCGCCCTCGTTGAGGCTCGGGATGAATTCGCTGCCGAGCCGCGTCGCGAGCCCGAGCGTGACCAGCACGATCGCGCCCGCGCCGATCATCACGCGCGTCGGGCGCGTCATGAACGCGGCGAGCACCGGTTCGTACGCGCGCCGCGCCCAGCCCATCAGCCGGTTCTCCTTCTCCTCGACCCGCTCGCCGATGAACAACGCGACGGCCGCCGGAATGAACGTGACGGTCAGCACCATCGCGGCGGCGAGCGCCATCACGACGGTCGTCGCCATCGGATGGAACATCTTTCCTTCCACGCCGGTCAGCGCGAAGATCGGCAGGTACACGACCATGATGATCAGTTGCCCGAAGATCAGCGCGCGGCGCGCCTCCTGCGACGCGCCGAACACTTCGGCAAAACGCTCGTCGCGCGTGAGCGGCCGCCCGGCCGCCGACTGCGCATGCGCGAGCCGCCGCACGCAGTTCTCGACGATCACCACCGCGCCGTCGACGATGATCCCGAAGTCGAGCGCGCCGAGGCTCATCAGGTTCGCGCTCACCTTCGCGTTGACCATCCCGGTGAAGGTCATCAGCATCGACAGCGGAATCACGAGCGCGGTGATCAGCGCCGCGCGGATGTTGCCGAGGAACAGGAACAGCACGGCGATCACGAGCACCGCGCCTTCGAGCAGGTTCTTCTTCACCGTCGCGACGGCCTTCTCGACGAGCACCGTGCGGTCGTACACCGGAATCGCCTTCACGCCGGCCGGCAGCGTGCGGTTCACGTCCTCCATCTTCGCCGCGACGGCCTTCGACACCGTGCGGCTGTTCTCGCCCATCAGCATGAACACCGTGCCGAGCACGACTTCCTCGCCGTTCGACGTCGCGGCGCCGGTGCGCAGTTCGCGACCGATATCGACCACGCCGACGTCCTTCATCCGCACCGGCACGCCGCCGACGTTGGTCAGCACGATGTTCGCGATGTCGTCGACGGTGCGCGCCTGGCCCGGCACGCGCACCAGATACTGCTCGCCGCGCTTTTCGATGTAGCCGGCGCCGACGTTGTCGTTGTTGCGCTCCAGCGCGCGCACGACGTCGGCGAGCGTCAGCCCGTACGACATCAGCTTCGCCGGATTCGGCGCGACGCGATATTCCTTCACGTAGCCGCCGATCGAGTTCACCTCGGTCACGCCGCGCACGTTGCGCAACTGCGGCCGCACGACCCAGTCCTGCAGCTCGCGCAGGTCGGCCGCCGTATAGCGCGTGCCGTCGGGCTTGCGCGCGTCGGCGTCGGCCTCGACGGTCCACAGGTAGATCTCGCCGAGGCCGGTCGAGGTCGGCCCCATCGCGGGCGCGATGCCGGCCGGCAGCTTGTCCTTCGCTTCCTGGATGCGCTCGTTGACGAGTTGCCGCGCGAAGTAGATGTCGGTGCCGTCCTTGAAGATCACGGTGACCTGCGACAGCCCGTAGCGCGAGATCGAGCGCGCCTGTTCCAGCCCCGGCAGCCCGGCCATCACGGTCTCGACCGGATACGTGATGCGCTGCTCGGCCTCGAGCGGCGAGTAGCCGGGCGCGGACGTGTTGATCTGCACCTGCACGTTGGTGATGTCGGGCACGGCGTCGATCGGCAGCCGCTGGTAGCTGAACACGCCCAGCGCGGCCACGGCCGCGATCGCCAGCATCACGAGCCAGCGGTGCGCAATCGCGAAGCGGATCAGGCGCTCAAACATGTCGGGATTCCTTGAAACGAGGCACGGTCGCCCGTACCGGGCGGGCCGCGCGGCCCGTCACCCGGCGGACCGGAAAGCGGGCCGCATAGCGGGCCGCCAGTCGCGCCACGACGCACGCGTATTGCTGCTCATTCATGTTCCGCGCTCCCCTTGCCGAGTTCCGCCTTCAGCACGAAGCTGTTCGATGCCGCGTATTCCTGGCCGGGCTTGAGCCCCTTCAGCACTTCGGTCGCGCGTTCGTCGCGCCGCCCTGTTTCGACGGCCTGCGCGACGAAGCCCTTCGGCGAGCGCACGAATACCGACGGCGCGCCGTCGACGTCCTGCAGCGCGTCGCTCGCGACCGCGAGCGGCACACCCTGCTTGCCCGCGTCGACCGACACGTTCACGAACATCCCCGGCCGCCACACGCGGTCGGGGTTCGGCAGCACGACGCGTGCCGGCGCGGTGCGCGTCTGCTCGCCGAGCAGCGAACCCACGTACGCGATCGGGCCGCTCGAGCGCGATTCGAACGCGGTCGCGATCACCGTTGCGTCGCGACCGACGCGCACGTCGTTGAGCCGCTGCGCGGGCACCGCCATCTCGGCCCATACGGTCGACAGATCGGAAATCACGAACATGCTCGCGTCCGCGGCAATCGCCTCGCCAGGCGTCGCATGCTTCTCGACGATCGTGCCCGCGAACGGCGCGCGCAGTTCATACCGGTTCAGCGCGCCCGCGCCGACCGGTGCATTCAGCGCGGCGAGCTTCTGCCGCGCGTTCTGCACGGCGATCTCGGCCTCGCGCAACTGCACCTGCGCCTGCTGATAGTCCTGCTCGGCCGAAATGCGTTCCTGCCACAGCGTGCGTTCGCGCTCGTAGGTTGCGCGCGCCCCCGACAGCCGGCGCTCGGCCGTCAGCAACTCGCTGCGGCGGTCGGCCAGATCGGTGCTCGCGATCACCGCGAGCACCTGCCCCTTCGCGACGTTCTGCCCGAGCGATACCGATACCTGCTCGACGATGCCGGCCACGCGCGGCACCACGTGCGCGGTGCGATCCTCGTTGAACCTGATTTCGCCGGGAAGCTGGAACGGCGTCGCGATCTGCGCGGGGCCGGCTTTCGCGAGCGCGATCTTCGACGTCGCCAGTTGCGCGTCGGTCAGCGCGATCGCGCCGTCGGCGCGCGCGAACGGGAACGACGCGGCGTCGTTGCCGGCCTTCACGTCGATCGTCGCATCGAACACGTGCGGCTTCGCGATCGACTGCGCGGACACGAACTTCGGGCCGGCCGCGTCGAACCGCAACGGTTCGTGCGTGCGGTCGTAGCGCACCAGCGTGCCGGACACGGTCACGCCCTTGTCCACCGGCTTGCCGTCGACGAACGGATAGACGACAAGCCGCGCGTCGCCGGGCTTTTCCGTCATCACGATCTCGACGGACAGCTTGCCGCGCTTGAGTACGACACCGCCGCGCGCGCCGGCGCCGGCGGCCGGCTGCGCGACTTCGGCGGCGGTCGGCGCCGATGCGCCGCCGCCGCCCCGCGTGACGGCGAGCGCGCCGATCACGATCCCTGCGCCGCCGAGCACGGCCGCCGCAATAACGAAGATTCTGCTGCGTGACATGATGATCCTTCAGGTAGGAGGGGCGCTTATCGCGCGACGGCCGCGAGCGGCGTGCCGACGAGGCGGCCGATATCGGCGCGGGCCGCATGGGCGCCGGCGAGCGCGCGCACGTATTGCGACTGCCCCTGGAACAGCGTGCGCTGGGCGTCGAGCACGTCGAGGAAGCTGAACTTCCCGAGTTCGTAGCCGCGCGACATCGCATCGAGCGCGAGGCGCGCGGCCGGCAGGATGTCGGACTTCAGCCGCTGCGCTTCCTGCTCGGCCGCCTCGAAATTCGCGTATGCCTGCGTCAACTCCAGCCGCAGGCGGGTGCGTTCGCGATCGAGATCGGCATTCGCGCGCTCGGCCTTGTGCGTCGCCTCGAGCAGCGCGCCCTTGTTCGTGTTGAACAGCGGAATCGGGATCGACACGCCGACCACCGCCTGGTTGTCCGGCACGCCGCCAGTGGTCACGCGCTTCACGCCGGCGCTGACCGTCACGTCCGGAATGCGCCGCGCGCGTTCGAGCGATATGGCCGCGTTCGAGCGCAGCATCTCGGCGCGCGCGACCCGCGCGAGCGGCGCATCGTCGAGTTGCGCGGTCAGCGCGGACAACGGCTCGACCGGCGGCACGGTTTCCAGGTCGCCGAGCACCGCGAGCCGGTCGTTGCGCGCCTCGCCCATCACCGCGTTCAGCTTCTCGCGCGCGACCTCGACACGGCCGCGCGCGGTCACGACTTCGATCTGCACGCCGGCCGCCGCGACCTGCGCCTTGGTCGCCTCGACCGGCGACACCTTGCCGGCCTGCGCGCGGCGCCCCGCGAGGTCCGCCGAACGCGCGGCGATCGCGGCCGACTCCTCGGTCACCTGAAGCTGGCGCTGGGCGGCGAGCAGCCCGTAGAACGCGGCGATCACGTCGGCGCGCACGGCGGCGCCCTGGTCATCGAGCGACGCGCTGGCCGCCTCCCGGCCGTATGACGCGACGTCGAGCCGCGCGCGGCGCTTGCCGCCCAGCTCGATGGTCTGGTTGATCAATGCGGTGGACGTGCGTTCGGCGCGGCTGAAACCTTCCTGTAGGAACGACACTTCGGGGTTCGGCCGCGCGCCGGCCTGCATCAGCGCGCCGGCCGATGCATCGACATCCGCGCGCGCGCCGCGCAGCGCCGGATTGTTCCGGGCCGCGACCGCGAGCGCGTCGGACAACGTCAACGACGACGCAGGAAGCGCATCGGACGGCGGTGCGCCGATCGGCGCGGCGGCGGCGGCAGCCGGGGCCGGCCCCGGCGACAGCGATGGCTGCGCATGAGCCGTCGCGGCCATCGCGAAAACGATGGCCACGGCGAGGTAGGGCTTGAGCATGTTCGGTTCTGCGGTAACGGTTTGCGACCGATGCTACGGACCAGCCGCAGTGCGAACATGAGGCGAAGATGATATTTCCGTCATGTTTGGTGCGATGTACTCGCCGAATCGACGTGCATATTTGCTCGGACGGTCACGGCAGCAAAAAAATATCTTTCGAAATTTAGAATTAGTTCTATAGACGTATTCGCTCGAAAAGATGACTGTTCAAGGCCCCGGCAACACGAACAAAACCATGCTGTTCTATGACCTCAAGGTCGTGCTACCCGCTTGAAAACCTACGAATCGAGACTTTGAATCAATGAAAAACCTCTTCGATCACAACAAGTACGACTTTGACGCTAACGAAGACAAAGAATGGTTTCTCGGTCACTCCGGAGCCGTCACCAACACAAACCCGGGATCGATGGTTGACGTTTACATCAACACAACACCCATCTGCCCCAACATGACCAATCGACAATTTAGAATTACGGCATCGCGACTACTTAAATGGTCCATAATTCTGGTTGAACGCAGGATCACCGATCTGAAGCGATATGACAAAACAACCAAGGACAGAATGATCTATTGGTTCAATCGATGCGATGAAAATACACGACAATACCTTCTCGACGGCTTCTCACGACATCTCTCCATTCTCAAAACGCTAACACCACACCATTTCGTTCGAAGTGATCCGAATCTCGATAGAATATTAGGTTGTGTTCCGAACATGGTCGATATCGACAATGAAGCCGCTCACGTTTGCGGGCCCAACACGGAACGCAGGCTTATCAGTATTGCGATGAAGTTTTGTACCGGCTTACGCGATCAGAATATGTTCGGAGATTCTCGCCTATCCACGGTCATTCACGAAGTCACTCACTTCGTCGATACCTTCGGTAGCGGCGACCCTCGTTACGGGCTCGATCCCACGGCGGCCGCATGGGCAAGGGCCAATCCCGACCAGGCATTGAGGAACGCGGATACACTCACAGGATTCGTGATTTACGGCGAAAAATTATTTGCAGAGTAAGGAGCCGAATTCATCATGAGAATTTTTATTGCGTCACTAATCGCAACTATCGCAACGCCGTTCCTTTTCCCGGCAAGCTCTGCGGCGGAATGTCAGGAGTCACAAAATCTGCCATCACGGCAATTTTTCGTAGCCTTCCCCCACAACAGCCACGAGATCTCAGAATCCGAGCAAATACGAATTGGACAATGGATTTCAGCAATGAACTCCGATTATCCAATACAAAACTGGATCACTATAATTGGGAGCGCTTCCAAGATTGAGGCCAATCCGGTACGACTTGCAACGAAACGGGCTTCCGCGACGGCGAAAGTCGTCATAGACGATGGTCTGACAAACGCACCGCTTCAGATAAAAACGCAAATTTACCCCGCCAGCAGTACAGCCGGATCGACGTCGGAAACACGTGAAGTCACCATTCAAGTGAGCCCCGGCTGCCTTGACAACTGCTGTACCGGCCATTGACATGAAGTCGGCTCATTCACTGCCCCCGCGCTCGCGTTGACCCGTGTACCTCCAACGCTCGCGTGCAACGGTCCATCGAACCCATCCGGACGAGCGTTTGATGTTCGATTCGAGCGATATGTCAATCAGCGAACCCGGGAAGCTATCCGTGCACTCTCGAGAATCAAACGCGCCCTTGCTTCCCCCGCCGTCGCCGCACAAGCCAGTCGAGCAGTTGCCGCCCGTCGCGTTCGCCGAACCAGCGCGCGTGCCCGATCAGGTAGCCGTCGTACGCGATGTCGACGATCGCCGGCGCGTCGATGATGCAGCCGAAATACGCGACTTCCGACAGCGCGAACTCCGTATGCACGATCGGCAACAACGCGACCAGCGCCGCATACGCGTCGTCGTTTAGCGGTTCGAGCGATTCGTAGCCGTCGAGCAGCGCGTCGATCTGGTCGTATTCGACGCGCCGCGCATCGGCCGGCGCTATCCAGTCGACCGTATTGCGCTCGATCGCGAGCGCGAGGTCCATCACCGCGCAGGTGCGGTCCGACAGGCCGAAATCGAGCACGGTCCGCACCTGCGCGCCCGGCCCCGCATCGGTCCACAGCAGGTTCGACGCATGCCAGTCGCCGTGCGTCCACAGCGGCGGCAACGCGGGCAGCAGCGGCACGAGGCGCGCGTGATACGGGCCAATCGCATCGGCCACGTCACCACGCCAGTCGCGCGCGCCCAGCGCGCGCACCAGCAGCGGCTGCGCATCGACCCAGCGTTCGAGCGCGCCCGCCAGGTCGGTGGACGATAGCACGCGAAAACTCGACAGCAGCGTGCGCACGGGCCGTGCGGGCGCATCGTAGCCGGCCGACGCGCGATGCAGTTCGGCCAGCGCGCGGCCGGCCGCGTACGCATGCGAAGGATGCGTGAACGGCTGCCACGACATCACGCCGCGATACGGATCGACGCCGGGCGCGAGAACATGCACCTCGTATGTCCATTCGCCGGACGCGAACGCGGTCGCACCATTGCGATCGGCCAGCACGTCCACCACCGGCATCCCGCGCTCGCGCAGATGCGCGATGAAGCGATGCTCTTCCTCCAGCCCCGCGACATCGCGCAGGCTCGCGTGATGACGCTTGACGAACAACCCGCGCCCGTCCGCCATCCGCACCAGCACCGCTGCCGCGAACTGCCGCGGGCTGTGCCACGTCAGCCGTACCGGCTCGCCCGCGCCGTCGATCCGCGCGAGCACGGCCGCCACCTCGTCGTGCGTCATCAGCGGCCAGTCGCGTTCGGCCTGCTCGCCGTCCACGCCGAATTGCGGCGGTGCGACGTCACGCGACAGGGGGCCGTCCGGCTCGAGGGGGAATGACATGACCGACGTTGCTCCGTAGTTGAATCCGTGCGTGAATCAGCGGGCGCCGCCGCCCGATGCGCGCGGGCCGCCCGCGGCTGCCCGCAATGCGGCGGCCGTGCGGCTCCAGTCGCGCCAGCCGACCACCGCCAGCCCGATGAACAGCGCATAGAGTCCGGCCGTCAGATACAGCTCCTTGAACATGAACATCCCGACGTAGACGACGTTCACGACGATCCACAGCCCCCACGACGCGATGTAGCGCCGCGCGGTCCAGTATTGCGCGACGAGGCTGAACGCGGTCAGCGACGCATCGACGAACGGCAGCGCCGCATCGGTCCAGCGCGCCATCATCCCGCCGAGCAACGCGCTGCCGATGACCGCCGCGACCAGGTCGGGCAGCATCCTGAGCGGCCGTACGCCGGTGACGGGCGCGACATCGCCGGCTGGCGCCGCCTCGCCGTCGGCCTCGCTCGCGCGCTGCGCGAGCCAGCGCTGCCAGCCGTACACCTGCAGCACCGCGAACGCACCCTGCAGCAACATGTCCGAGTACAGCTTCGCGTCGAAGAAGATCCAGCCGTACAGCGCGACCGACGCGAGGCCGACCGGCCAGCACAGCATGCGCCGCTTCGCGGTCAGCCAGATCGCGAGCGCGCTGACGATCACGCCGGCGATTTCGAGTGGGGACATCGTCTGTGCTCTCCTGGTGGGCTGCCGGGGCCGCGCGTCACGCGGCCGATGTCGGTCGGTCAGAAATCATAGGTCAACGATACGCGCGCGGTGCGCGGCGCACCCGGGAACAGGTACGCATCGCCCTGCTGCTCGCCTGCGTCGCGCCAGTAGAACTTGTTGAACAGATTGTCCACCGACACGCGCAACACCGTGCGATGGCCGCCGATCTTCGTCGTATAACGCGCGCCGAGATTGAACACGAACCACGACGGCACGCGCGCGGTGCCTTCCTCGTTCGCGTTGCGCGCCGCGCTGTATTCCACGCCGCCGAGCACGTTCAGGCCCGCGACGCCCGGCACCGCGTAGTCCGCATACAGCGACGCGCGCAGCGCGGGCACGTTGATGATCTGGTGCCCTTCGTAGGCGGGCGAGCCCGAATCGACCGCGCGGGCGCGAATCGCCGCGACGCTGGCCGTCAGCCCCAAGCGCTCGGTCACGCGCCCGGCCGCGCCGAGTTCGATCCCCTGGTGCCGCTGCGTGCCGCGCTGCACGAACGTGTAGGACGTGCCCGACGCGTCGGGGTCGGCGAACTGGAACGGCTTGCTGATCGAGAACACGGCGGCCGTGAGGCTGAGCCGGTCGAGCCAGTCGTATTTCGCGCCGACCTCGAACTGGTGCGATTCGACGGGCGGCAGGAACGCATACGCGTTGGTCGCGCGCACCGGCGCCTGATCGCCGAGCGACAGCGCCTTGCTGTACGACGCATACAGCGACAGCACGTTCACCGGCTTGTAGACGAGCGCGACCTGCGGCAGGAACACCGACCGGTCGGTATGCGTCGTCTCGCCGTCGAGGCTGCTCCAGCTGCGCTGCCGCAGCAGCACTTCCTTGCCGCCCGCGAGCACCTGCCAGTGTTCGCCGATGCTGATGCGATCGAGCCCGAACACGCCGTACTGCCACGCGTCGAGGCGCGGGTACGACGGCCCGGGCGAATTCGGCGACGGCGAAAAGGTCAGGTCGGGCCCGTAGACGTTCTCGCTGCCGACGTAGTCGTACACGGCGTCGGCCATGTGCACGACGCGGCGCTGCACGCTCACGCCGAGCGTCAGCTCGTGCCGCAGCGGCCCCGTCGCGAACTTGCCGGTCGTGACCGCGCGCAGATCGTCGTTGCGCCGGTATTCGCCGGGGCTGCGGAAGTCGTACACGTCGTAGTCGCCGTTCGCGCCGAAGAAGAACGGCGACGTCGCGCCGGCCGCGCAGCTTGCCGCATACGAACAGCCGTACGCGAACGCGCTGTTGTCGTCGATCATCGTGCGGCTGCGGCCCGCGGCGATATAGGCCTTCCAGTCGTCGTTGAACTGGTAGTCGAAACGCGCATTCAGGTTCAGCGCATCGGTCGTCACCGGCTTCGCCCACGGCTGCGTGCCGAGCGCCTTCGACGTCGTCTTGACCGACGGCACGACGGTGCCGCCGAGCAACTGGTAACCGGGCGCGGAACGCTGGATCCATTGCTGGAATTCGGCATTGAGCTGCAGGCTCGCGCGCGGGCTGATGTCCCAGTCGGCGGCGATCGAGCCGAACGTGCGTCGCCCGTTCGTGCCGTCGATATAGGAGTGCATGTTCTCCTTCGCCGCATTGATCCGGAACCCGAACTGATGGTCGGGGCCGAAGCGCCGGCCGAGATCGACGGCCGCCGACGTCGAGCCGCGGCTGTCGACGCCGCCCGTCACGCTCGCCACGTTCGCGGAGCGCTTGGTCACGAAGTTGATCACGCCGCCCGGCGCGACGACGCCGCTGTCGATGCCCGCGAGGCCCTTCAGGATCTCGACGCGCTCCTTGTTCTCGAGCGGCACGTTCTGCTCGCCGGACACCGTCAGCCCGTCGATCCGGATCGCGCTCGCGAGATCGACCGGAAAACCGCGGATCGCGAAGCCTTCGAAATAGCCGACCGGCGCATAGTCGTTGACCACCGACGCATCGTTGCGTACGACGTCGCTCAGACGCTTTGCCTGCTGGTCGTCGATCAGCGCGCGCGTGATCACGTTCACCGACGCCGGCGTGTCGCGCAGCGGCGCGTCGTCGAGCCCCGCGACCGACGCTTCGCGCGCGCGCAGCGGGTGGCCGCGCTCGCCGCTCACCGTGATCGCGGGCAGCGTCGCGTTGCCCGCCGCGTCGGCGCCCGGCGCGGGCGTGTCGCCCTGGGCCGCGGCCGCCTGCGCCGCGAAAAGCGTGACGCCGAGACCGACACCGAGCCCGACCTTCGCGCGCCGCCGCCGTGCGGGCGCCGCTGTTGTTCTATTCACCGTCATTGTTCTGGATGGAAACTCGCCACTCGATCTGTCGAAACCCGTTACGAAGCTGCGAAGCGTGCGCCCGCGAATGCCGCCGGACACGTGCGTCGACACGATATTCATCAGACGAACCGGACCTTGCGGCACGCAGGCGGGCCGACCGGTCGGAACAACGCAGGATGGGACATCGGATTCGGATGACGCGCCGGGAACCGACGCAGCGGCCGACGGGTTCGTCGGATGCCTGTCGGCCGGCCGGCTGCCTCGCGCGGTCGTGTCATGCGGGGGACGCTTCGAACGCCCCGGTGCGGGCGGCGGGCACTCACGCCGGCCGTTCATCGGAACGGCGGCCTGCCCGGCGCGCGACATCGCGGCGTGGCGCGCATTTTACCCCGGGCGCGGCGAAGGGCCGCGGAATCGGGCGGAACGGGAAACGGGGAAGGCGGGAACAGGGACAGGCGGTTCGGGCGGTGCGACGACGGTGGCGATGTGGTCGCGATGTGGACGCGATGTGGCCGCGATGCCGGTGGTGCCGTACCGGCCACTGACATCGGCGCGATCGTGCGCCGATCAGGCGACCTCGAACCGGAGCGGCAATGGCGGCGCGCTACCGGCTCACCGGCCGCTCGCTCAGAAACCCTGCATCGTCACGGTCGGATCAACGACCAGATGCACGACGCCGTAAATCACCGCGCCGACCAGCAGCGCAAGCAGGATCGCCACGAACGGCAGCAGCGTGAAGTTGGCGTTCGCGAGGTCGGTCGCGTGCGCCTTGCTGTTGCGCACGCCGAAGAAACTCCACAGGACCAGGCGGACCATGCCGAGCAGTTTCATGATGGGCTCCTTTATCGAATCGGTTGACGCTATCGTCGATCCGGACGGCATCCGAAAAAAGAAGCAGTTGCGCGCGCTTTTTGCGCAGCAGGCCCTCCGCGGCCGCATGTCGCAGGTGCGTCAGCAATCCAGCACGAGCGGCGCCGTCGCGCCTTGCGCGGGCCGCGCGACGCACAGCAGCGCGCAGCCCGGTTCGACCGGCGCATCGGGCGTTTGCGCGTAGTCGATCGCGCCGGACAGCACGCGCGTCGCGCACGTGCCGCACGAACCCGAGCGGCATTCGGCCGGCACGGCCACGCGCTGCCCTTCCGCGAATTCGAGCAGCGTGCCGTCGGCGGGCGTCCATGCAGCTTCGCGCCCCGTGCGCCGGAACACGACCGGCACGCTTGCCGCCGCGGGCGCGGCAGCCTCGCGGGTCGCACTGCGCGACACGCTCGACGGCCCGAACGCCTCGAAGCGGATGCGTTCGTCCGGCACGTTCAGCGCGCGCAGCCCGTCGTACAGGTCGCGCATGAACGCCGACGGCCCGCACAAGTAGAAGTCGTAGTCGTCGAACGACAACAGCCGCTTCAGTTTCCCGATGTCGATCCGGCCGCCCCGCGCGGCCGAGCCTTCGTGAGGATGACTGTCGAACCAGTGAAGCGACACGCGTGCATCGGCGGCCGCGCTGCGCGCCAGTTCCGCCGCGAACGGCCGGTCGGCCGCTTCGCGTGCGCCATGCACGAACACGACGCGGCGCGACGGCGTGCCATCGGCCAGTGCCCGGCGCAGCATCGCGACCATCGGCGTGATGCCGATGCCGGCCGACACGAGCACGGCCGGCCGCGGACTCGCGACATCGAACGTGAAGCGGCCGCGCGGCATCTGCGCGTCGAGCGTCATGCCGGCCTGTGCGTGATCGTGCAGCCATGCCGATACGCGCCCTTCGCGCTTCACGGTGATCCGGTAATGCGCGCCGCCCGGCGCATCGGACAGCGTGTAGCTGCGAATCGCTGGCGCGTCGCTGTCCGGCAGCGGGATGCGCAACGTCAGATGCTGGCCGGCTTCGTACGCAGGCAATGCGCCGCCGTCCGCCGGCTCGAAATGAAACGACCGGATCGCACGCGCTTCGTCGACGATCTTCGCGATCCGCAGCGACCGCCATGCGGGCGCCGATGCCGGCGCGGCCGCGGACGGCACCTCCCCGGCCGTTGCCGCCGCCCCGCTCGACGCCATCGCCATCGCCGCGAACTGCGGCGCGCGCTCGACCGCCGACCACCGGAACGGCAGCACCGCCCGCATGCGCCGCACTTCCCGCACATGAAAGCGCACCACGCGCTGCGCGCCGTCGAACGACGCGACGACGGGCCCGTCCCACACGATCTCCGCGTGCGCGGCGACATACAGCAGATCGCCGCTGTCGAAATCGACGAACAGCAACCCCGCGCGCGGATCGTGCTGCAGGTTGCCGAGCGTGTTGAAGAACCGGTTGCCGCTGAAATCGGGCGTCGTCAGCGTGCGCGCGTCGTCGACGCGCACGAAGCCCGGCATCCCGCCGCGATGCGACACGTCCGCGCCACGCGCCGCGCCCGCCCCCGCGGACGTGTTCGCGCTCGCGACGAAGAACGTATCGGCCTGCGCGAGCAGCGCGCGATCCGCGTCGCCCAGCGCATCCGACACGTCCGGCGCGACGGACGCGTCGACGTCCCGCGCGACGAAGATCGGCTTGCGGCCCTGGATGTACTTCGCGCAATTGCCGAAGCTCTGCTCGACCGCGATCGTCAGCGCATCGCCGTCGACCGCGCGCACGACGCCGTTCACGCGATTGCGGCGGCGTGTATCGAATTCGATCCCGAGCCCGCCGAGCGGCGCGCCAACGTGCCACGCGTCGGCCAGCGGATCGCCCGGCAGCGCACGCGCCGCGATGCGCAGCGTGCGTGGGTCCGGCGACGTGACGAACCCCGGCGCGCCGGCTCGCAGCGTCGCCCACGGCTGGCCGTGCGCATCGACGCCGCCGAGCACGAAGAACGGCAGTTGCGCGAAAAACGTCCGGTGCTGGTCCGGCATGAAGCGCCGGATCCCGCGCCGGCCGGCCGCGCTCGCCGCGTCCGTCACGCCTGCGCGCTGCTGCACGGCAAGCTCGCCCGCATGAAACGGCGCGGTATCGAGTTCCCAACCCGGGACGACGGCGGTCGGCGCATTCATCGCATTCTCCTGAACAGGCGCGGTGGCAGAGGCGTCAGGCGGCAAGCAGGCCCGCGCGGGTCGTCGGCATCGCGACGAAGCCCGGCAACGCCTCGATTCGGGCGAGCCATGCGCGCACGTGCGGATACGGTTCGAGCGACACACCGCCTTCCGGTGCGTGCGCGATGTACGTGTACGCGGCAATGTCCGCGATCGTCGGTTGCGCGCCGGCCGCGAACGGCTTGCCGGCCAGTTCGCGATCGATCACGTCGAGCACCTTTGCGGCCGTGCGCTTGGCCGCTTCCGGGTCGAGCGGCGCGCCGAACACGGTCACGAGCCGCGCGGCAGCCGGACCCGACGCGATCGGGCCGGCCGCGTACGACAGCCAGCGCTGCACGACGGCCGCGCCGACCGGGTCGTCCGGCAGCCAGTGCGCATCGCCGTAGCGCTTCGCGAGGTACACGAGGATCGCGTTCGAATCGGCGATCACGGTGCCGCCGTCGTCGATCACCGGCACCTGCCCGAGCGGATTCAATGCGAGAAACGCCGGTTCGCGCTGCGCGCCGGCCGCCAGATCGACGTCGATGGTCTTCGACGGCAACCCGAGCAGCGACAGGAACAACCGGACGCGGTGCGCGTGGCCGGACAACAGGAACGAATAGACACGGATCGGCGAGGCAGGCTTGCTGGCGGCAGACATGGAAACACTCCGGAATCTCGCGCCGCCGGGGATCGGCGACGAACGGCTCCAGCGTAGCGCTCGCCGTTCGTCGCCAGAAGACGGATAATCGCGGAAACATTATCCGTTTCCATAGGACAATCGACGATGGCCGATCTGCGCGACGTGAACCTGAACCGGCTGGCGATCTTCGTCGCGGTGGTCGAGGCCGGCTCGCTGACGGCCGCGGCCGAGCGGCTCGGCCTCGCGAAGACGGTCGTCAGCACGCACATGCAGCGCCTCGAATCCGAGGTCGGCGCGAACCTGCTGGTGCGCACGACGCGGCGGCTGAGCGTGACCGATGCCGGACGCGTGTTCTACGACGCGTGCCGCGACATCGTGCGTGCCACCGAAGCCGCGCTCGACGCGGTGTCGTCCGACGCCGGGCCACTGCGCGGCACGCTGCGCGTGAGCGTGCCGATCGACTACGGCGCGCTGGTCGTCGCGCCGGCCGTCGTCGCGCTGCGCGACCGGCATCCGGGGCTCGATGTCGAACTGGTCGCGAACGACCGCGTGATCGATCTCGTCGCGGACAACCTCGACGTCGCGGTCCGCATCGGGCGGCTTGCCGATTCCAACTATCGCGCGGTGCAGCTCGGCACCTACGAGAAATGGCTGGTCGCGAGCCCGGCGTTCGTCGCGCGGCACGGACTGCCGCGCGACCCCGATGCGCTCGCCGCGCTGCCCTTCGTGATGTTGTCGTCGCTGCCGCGCCCGCATACGCTCGACCTCGACGATGCGCGCGGCGGCCACGCATCGGTGCGCTGCGTCGCGCCGGTCGTGTCGAACACCGCGACCGCGTGCCGCGCGATCGTGCTCGCGGGCGGCGGCTTCGGGCTGCTGACGGATTTCTCGACCGCGGACGACGTCGCCGCCGGCCGGCTCGTGCGGCTGTTGCCGGGCTGGCGTACGGCGCCGGCCGGGATTCACGCGGTGTATCCGTCGACGCGGCTGCCTTCGCCGAAGGTGCGAGCGTTCATCGATGCGATGAAGGCGAGGCTCGGGGAGACGCCTGCAACGCCGCGCGCACGCCCCGGTCGGCCGAAACGCGCGAACGGCTGACCGGTCGCTCGCCCGTCACATGAACTTCACGTAGCACGCCTTTTTTTCGACTTCTTCGCGCTTGAATCCCTTTTCGCTCATGCAGGCAGTAAATTCGTCGGGGAACGGGTTCAGATTGAAGATCCGGTCCTGGATATTGGCGGGGATGCCCTGGTCCAGCTGGGCTTGCGCTTCCGCACAGGTCGCCTTCGCGAGCGACAGCCTGACGGGCTCGCCGCTGATGCGGTTGCGGATTTTTTCATACGCCCCGTCCTTGCAGGCCGATACCGCGTCCTTGAGGTGCTGCGTATAGAGGGCGTCGCGACAGACATCGCCTGTCCGGTCCGCATCCCTGAACAGCGCCCCGACCGTTTGCGATTTCCACTCGGTTTCATAGCGCGTGGTCTCGCTAAACGGCCAGCAGCCGCAGCCCGTCAGCATCAGGACGGAAACGGCCATCCCCGCCGACGTCACGCGGCGCCCCCATCGGTTGCGTGCCTGCATGATTTCCTTGTTATTCATCGACCACCATTGATGTGCGCGGCGAACGGCCCCGTCCCCGCGAATCTACGCCGCCTGCAACGTCCCCAGCAGCACCTTCCTGCAACTGGAGATCATCTGCGCCTCCGGATCGCGATAGTCGGTCAGCAGCCACGCCGCGCCGACGTTCGTCATCGCGCCCACCAGCGCGAGCCCGATCAGCCGCTGCTCGGTGCGCTCCGCCGGCGTCACGGCCTCGCGCGGCGCGCCGATCGCCATGATCAGCTTGCCGAAGTCGATCAGCATGCGCTGATACGTCATGTCGGTATCCGCGCTCACGCCCATCACCTCGAGCAGCAGCACGCGCGCCGCGCACGGGTCGCGCAGAAACGCGAAGAACGCGGCGAGCCCCGCGTCGACGCGCTCGCGCAGTTCGCCGCCGCGCGCGGCGACCGCCTGCGCGACCGCGTCATGCAGTTGCTGCGCGTGATGCAGGTAGGTGCAGCGCAACAGATCCTCGGTGCTGTCGAACGCCGCATAGAAGTAGCGATCGTTCAGCTTCGCTTCCTGGCAGATCGACCGCACGGTCGCCTTGCGAAAACCCACCGTGCCGAACACGCGCGTCGCCGCGCGAATCAACGCGTCGCGCCGCTCGGCGGCCCGTACCTCGGGCGCCACGCCGCCGTACGACCGGCCCCTTTTTTCCGTTTCGAGTGCTTTCTCCATTCCGCTATTTGACATCAGGACACCCGAAAACTAAAGTGGTGACACACAACACCACAATAGACGCGCCGCCGGTGCAGCGCAAGCGGAACGGGAGGAACGACGGATGAAGGGATTTTCCGGCAAGGTTGCCGCGATCACGGGCGCCGGTTCGGGCATGGGCCGCAGCCTCGCGGTCGAACTGGCGCGGCGCGGCTGCGCGGTCGCGCTCGCCGACGTCAGCGAAACGGGGCTCGCCGGCACGGCGGCCCTCTGCGCGCAGCACGGCGTGCGTGTGAGCAAGCGCCGGCTCGACGTCGCCGATCGCGACGCGGTGTTCGCGTGGGCCGATTTCGTTCGCGCCGAGCACGGCAAGGTCAACCTGATCTTCAACAACGCGGGCGTGTCGCTCGCCGCCAGCGCCGAAACCGCGCGTCTCGCCGATCTCGAATGGATCGTCGGCATCAATTTTTGGGGCGTCGTGCACGGCACGCAGGCGTTCCTGCCGCATCTGCGCGCGTCGGGCGACGGCCACGTCGTCAACACGTCGAGCCTGTTCGGGCTCGTCGCGATGCCGACGCAAAGCGCGTACAACGCAACCAAGTTCGCGGTGCGCGGCTTCACCGAGGCGCTGCGGATGGAACTCGAACTCGACGGCGCGCCGGTGAGCGCGACCTGCGTGCATCCGGGCGGCGTCGCGACGGGCATCGTCGACGCGAGCCGCGTCGATACCAGCATCCACGCGCTGACGGGCCAGGACGAAGCGACCCATCGCCGCCAGGCGAACCGCCTGATCAATGCGACGACGGCCGACGAGGCCGCGCGGCAGATCCTCGCGGGCGTCGAGCGCAATGCGCGCCGCGTGCTGGTCGGCGCCGACGCGCGCCGGCTCGACCGGATCGCGCGCCTGCTCGGCGCCGGTTACCAGTGGCTGGTGCTGCGCCACGTGCGCCGCGCACGCGCACGCAATCTAGAACGCGCGCCCGCTCCGGCCGCGCGCCCGATCACGCCGACCAAGGACCCCGCATGACCTCGACGACGACCGACCGGCGCGATGCGCCGCCCGCCCCCGGCGCCCGCCGCGACAGCGGCGACAACCGCGACCTCGACGTGCTGATCGTCGGCGCCGGCCTGTCCGGCATCGGCGCCGCGTATCACCTGAAGCAGCGCTGCCCGCATGCGAGCGTGGCGATCGTCGAGGCGCGCGACGCGATCGGCGGCACCTGGGACCTGTTCCGCTATCCGGGCATTCGTTCGGATTCCGACATGTTCACGCTCGGCTACAGCTTCCGCCCGTGGCACAGCGACAAGGCGATCTCCGACGGACAGACGATCCTCGACTACATCCGCGACACCGCGCGCACCTACGGCATCGACAAGACGATCCGCTACGGCCAGAAGGTCGTCGCGGCCGACTGGGATTCGAACCGGGCGCGCTGGACGGTACGCATCGAGCGCACGCAGGACGGCGCGACCGACACGCTCGTCTACACCTGCCGCTTCCTGTTCATGTGCAGCGGCTACTACGACTACGACGCCGGCTACCTGCCCGACTGGGCCGGCATGGACACGTTCGAGGGCAAGCTCGTGCATCCGCAGCACTGGCCGAAGGATCTGTCGTACGCGAACCGGCGCGTGGTCGTGATCGGCAGCGGCGCGACGGCCGTCACGCTCGTGCCGTCGATGGCGGCCGACGCGCAGCACGTGACGATGCTGCAGCGCTCGCCGACCTACATCGTGTCGCTGCCCGCGCGCGACAAGATCGCGAACGCGCTGCGCCGCGTGCTGCCGTCGCGGCTCGCGCACCGGCTCGTACGCGTGAAGAACGTCCTGCTGACGATGTACCTGTACAACGTGTCGCGCCGCAAGCCCGACCGGACGAAGCAATTCATCATCCGCGCGGCCAGCAGGCAGCTCGGCCCCGACTTCGACGTCGCGAAGCACCTGACGCCGCGCTACATGCCGTGGGACCAGCGCGTGTGCCTCGTGCCGAATGGCGACCTGTTCAAGGCGATCCGCGCGGGCCGCGCATCGATCGTCACCGACGAGATCGAGCGCTTCACGCCGACCGGCCTCCAGCTGAAGAGCGGCCAGCAGCTCGACGCGGACGTGATCGTCACCGCGACCGGGCTGAAGGTGAAGATGCTCGGCGGTGCGCGCGTGACGGTCGACGGCCGCGTGGTCGACTTGCCGGAGACGGTGTCGTACAAGGGCATGATGTACAGCGACGTGCCGAACCTCGCGTCGTCGTTCGGTTACACGAATGCGTCGTGGACGCTGAAGGCCGAGCTGATCGCGCGCTACGTGTGCCGGCTGCTCAACCACATGCGCGCGAACGGGTACGACACGTGCGTGCCGCGGCTCGGCGCGGGCGATCTCGGCGACGTGCCGGCCGTCAACCTGAGCTCGGGCTACATCCAGCGCGCGGCCGGCATCCTGCCGAAGCAGGGGCACCGCAAGCCATGGAAATTCCACCAGAACTACGTGCTCGATCTCGCGTCGCTGAAGTTCAGCGCGCTCGCCGATTCCGCGATGCATTTCGAGCGCCGCGCCACGACCGGCCCGGCGGCCACCGCGCCGGCCGCCGAACCCGCACTCGAAACCCGCTGAGGCCGACATGACTCCTACGCTCCATCTGATCCAGAACGTGCTGCTCGGCGTCGTCGCGGTGCTCGCCGCGCTCGCGCTGTTTTCCGCTTACGTGGCCCGGCGCGTGACCCGCGCGTTTCCGCCCGAAGGCCGCTTCGTCGACATCGGCGGCGACCGCATCCACTACGTCGAATACGGCAACGGCCCGCCGATCGTGTTCGTCCACGGGCTCGCGGGGCAATGGCGCAATTTCGCGTACCTGCCGCTCACGCGGCTCGCCCAGCAGCATCGCGTGATCCTGCTCGATCGCCCGGGCGCCGGCCGGTCGCTGCGCGGCGCGGCGTCGCAGGCGAACGTGTTCGCGCAGGCCCGTACGGTCGCCGCGTTCATCGACGCGCTGAAGCTCGACAAGCCCGTGCTGGTCGGTCACTCGCTCGGCGGCGCGATCGCGCTCGCGGTCGGCCTCAACCATGCGGACCGCGTGAGCCGGCTCGCGCTGATCGCGCCGCTGTCGCACGAGCAGACCGAGCCGCCCGCGCCGTTCAAGCCGCTGATGCTGCCGTCGCCGCTCGTGCGCCGTTTCGTGTCGTGGACCTTCGCGATCCCGCTGACGATCCTGACGGGCCGCCAGGCCGTGCGCCAGGTGTTCGCGCCGGAAGACGTGCCGCGCGACTTCCCGGTCAAGGGCGGCGGCCTGCTCGGGATGCGCCCGCACGTGTTCTACGCGACGGCGACGGACCTGCTGTCGGCGCCCGTCGACCTGCCCGCGATGGAGCGTCGCTATCCGGAACTCGCGCTGCCGGTCGACGTGCTGTACGGCCGCGCCGATCCGATCCTGAACTGGCGCGAGCACGGCGACGCGCTCGCGAAGAAATCGGCGCGCGTGCGGCTGAAGGTCGTCGAGGGCGGCCACATGCTGCCGGTCACGATTCCCGACGCGACGGCCGACTGGCTGCTCGAAGTCGCCGCCGCGCCGGCCGACACGGCCACGCAGACGGTACGCATCGCGTAGATCGCGGCAGCGAAGCGGCGCCTGATCCTGCTTCCCCGCTCCCGCCGCCGGGCAGCCGGCGCCGCGACGGAATCAGGCTTCGTCGTCGGGTATCGACAGTCCGAGATCCGAGAGCACCTCGCGCGCGCTGCGAAACGCCTCGACCGCGGCCGGCGCCCCCGCGTACAGCGCGCTGTGCAGCAAGACCTCGCGAATCTCGACGAGGCTCGCGCCGTTGTTGAGCGCGCCGCGAATATGCCCCTTCAGCTCCGTGCCGCGGCCGAGCGCCGCCAGCATCGCGCACGTGCACAGGCTGCGCGTCTTCAGGTCGATCCCGCCCCGCTGCCACGTGCTGCCCCACGCATGTTCGTTCAGCCAGTTCTGCAGCGGACGCGAAAATCCGTCGAGGTCGCGCATCGCGCGCTCGACGAACGCCTCGCCCATCACGTCGATCCGCCGCGCCTTGCCGTATTCCCTGTCCTGTTCGCTCATGTCGGTGTCCTGGTGGTTGGAGTCGTGGCCGCTGTCGCGCTGCCGGCGGCCGGGGATGTCGCGCCATGTTCAGCGCGACCGCGCGTTTCGTCAAAGATGCGGCGCTCGGTTCGCGGCGGTCCGCGTCACCGGCGGCCGGACGCTACGTAACATCCGGCCGCGCGTTACGGCGCCTTACGGGAACATCGCAGCCGCGACGTTCGCGCACCGCACGTGCCTGTCGCGCGAAACCGCCTTTCCTCCGTTTAAATCGCGTCGATAGTCCCGATTTCCGCAACAAATCGCGACACCGTTTCGCCAAACATGTCGTGGCGCGGAATTTGCAGAGAAGGCCTGGACACACTTCCAATGTCGAGGCCAACATGCAGAATCTCTTCAAGAAGACGACGGTAACGATGGCCGTCTCGTCACTGCTCGCGCTGTACGGCTGCGGCTCGGTCGATGGACCGACGACCCCGCCGACGATCAAGCCGAGCACGTCCGGGACGAGCGGCACGTCGGGGACTTCGGGTACGTCGGGCGGCGGTTCGTCGGGGACTTCGGGTGGCGGTAGTTCGGGGACTTCGGGGTCGTCGGGGACTTCCGGTACCTCGGGTACTTCGGGCACCTCCGGTACGTCGGGTACTTCCGGCACCTCGGGTACTTCCGGTACCTCGGGCACTTCTGGCACCTCGGGTACTTCCGGCACCTCGGGCACTTCCGGTACGTCGGGCACCTCCGGTACGTCGGGTACTTCCGGCACCTCGGGTACTTCCGGCACCTCGGGCACTTCCGGTACGTCGGGTACTTCCGGTACCTCGGGTACTTCCGGCACCTCGGGTACTTCCGGTACCTCGGGTACTTCCGGTACGTCGGGTACTTCCGGTACGTCGGGTACTTCCGGTACCTCGGGTACTTCCGGCACCTCGGGCACTTCCGGCACCTCGGGCACCTCCGGTACTTCGGGCACCTCCGGTACGTCGGGTACTTCCGGTACTTCGGGCACCTCCGGCACCTCCGGTACTTCAGGCACTTCCGGTACCTCGGGCACCTCCGGTACGTCGGGCACCTCCGGTACGTCGGGCACCTCCGGTACCTCAGGCACCTCCGGTACTTCGGGCACTTCCGGTACCTCGGGCACCTCCGGCACCTCGGGCACTTCCGGCACGTCGGGTACTTCCGGTACCTCGGGCACGTCGGGCACCTCAGGCACGTCCGGCACCGGCGTCACCCCGCTCGGCAACGTCCTCCAGAAATCCGGCAACCTCGTGACGGCGCTCGGCACGACGGTCGTCAACGGTGGCAGCCAGATCGGCGGCGTGCAGATCCCCGGTACGAACCCGACGACGGCCACCAGTGTCGGCAACGCGGTCGGCAGCCTCGGCAACGGCGTGCAGTCGCTCGGCAACGGCATCGCGGCCGGCCTCGGCTCGATCGGCGTGTCGGCGAACCCGCTCGGACCGACGCTCACGTCGACCACCGGCCTGCTGACGGGCGCCGGCGGCGCGGTCAACAACCTCGGCAATGCAGTGACGAGCCTCGGCACCGGTCCGCTGTCGCCGCTCGCGCCGGCGACGACCCTCGTCGGCAGCCTCGTCAACACGGTCGGCACCGCGGTCAACTCGACCGCCTCGGCGCTGAATACGGCGCTGAACAGCTCGCCGGTCCAGCAGCTCGAAACGCAGCTCGGCAAGGTGATCAACCCGATCACGAACACGCTGACCGGCGGCGTCACGACGCCCGGCGCGACGCAGACGCTCGGCGGCGTGACGCTGCTCGGCACCCCGCTCAACGGCCTGTTGAGCACGCTCGGCAACGGTCTCGCGCTTGCGGGCACGAAGGTCGGCGGCGCGACCGACAACCCGGTCGGCACGGGTCTCGGTGGCGTCGTGACGCAGCTCGGCAATACGGTGACGTCGACCGGCGGCCTCGTCCACGACAACAACGCGGGCAGCTCCAGCAGCGGCACGGGCGGCACCAACCCGCTCGCCCCGATCACGGGCCTGCTCGGCACGTTGACGGGCGGCCTCGGCGGCGGCAGCTCGAGCGGGTCGGGCGGCACGAGCGGCACCAGCAGCGGCGGCCCGCTCGCGCCGATCACCGGCCTGCTCGGGACGGTGACGGGCGCACTCGGCGGCCTCGGATCGGGCGGCACCAGCGGTACGGGCGGCACGAGCGGGACCGGCGGCACCAGCGGCACCGGTGGCGCAGGGCTCGGCGGTCTGCTCGCACCGGTCACCGGCCTCGTCAACTCGCTGACGCCGCTCGGTGCAAGCCTCACCGGCACCGTCACGACGCCGGGCGGCAACCTGTCCGGCACGCTCGGCGGCGTGCTGACGAGCGGCCCGGTCGGCACGCTCACGGGTGCGCTGGGCACGCCGACCGGCTCGGCCGGCGCCACCGGCACGGTCAGCCCCGGCGGCGCAGCCGGCACCGTGACGACGCCGGGCGGCAGCGGCTCGGTGGTGACCGGCCTGACCGGCAGCACGGGCGGCGGCGCCGCAGGCGGCACCGGCAACCTGCTGTCGCCGGTGACCAACCTGCTCGGCGGTCTGCTGGGCGCCGGCACCAAGAAGTAAGCTTTAACGCATCACGTACCAGAACGACAGGCCAATGGCCGGGCACACATCGATAAACAGCCCGGCCGACGGCCGGCGTCACCCGCCATGCGGGGGCGCCGGCCCTCATCCCTACGAGGATCCGATCATGAACTCCACGCTCGACGGCATCGTCGCTGCCCCGGACCGCCCACCCCGTTCCGCCACGCCGTTCCGCGCCGGCCTGCTCGGCATCACGGCCGGACTCTTCGCGCTGTGGATCACGCGCGACCACCCGGCCCTCGATGCGGCCACCCGCGCGGTCATCGCGAGCCTCGCGATCATCGGCACGATCGCGCTGCACGAACTCTTCATCTCGCGCGTCTACCTGCGCCCGAGCGCGGGGCTGTCGCGGCAGGCCGTCCGGCCGCTCGGCCTCGCGCGCGTCGCGACGCGGCTCGGCGCGCTGACGTCGATCTACGCGGGCATCGGCGCGATCTACTGGCTGCTGCCCGAATACCACGGCGCGTTCTACCTGCCGTTCTGGTCGCTGCTGCGCTCGCTCGCGCCGTACGTGATCGTCGCCGCGCCGTTCTACTTCGCGTGGATGGACCGCCACCAGCGCGAGACCGACGACGCGTACCTGCTGTGGGGCCGCTTCCTGTTTCGCCGCGAGCAGCCCGCGAGCTGGAAGCCGGTGCGCGAGATGCTGGCCGGCTGGGGCGTGAAGGCGTTCTTCCTGCCGCTGATGACCGTCTACCTGTCGAAGGATGCCGATCACCTGAGCGCGTCGCTCGCGAACGCGATGCACGCGCCGATGACGATCGCGACCTTCGTGTTCATGTACGACCTGTCGTTCACGATGGACCTGATGTTCGGCACCGTCGGCTACCTGTGCACGTTCCGCATCCTCGACAGCCACGTGCGCACCGTCGAGCCGACGACGCTCGGCTGGGTGGCCGCGCTGATCTGCTACCAGCCGTTCTGGTCGCTGATCTCGAACAACTACATCCGCTACGAAGGGTCGGTGTTCTGGGACAACTGGCTGCTGTCGGCGCCAACGCTGCGCGTGATCTGGGGCACGGTGATCATCCTGCTGCTGCTGACCTACGCGCTGTGCACGATCTCGTTCGGGCTGCGGTTCTCGAACCTCACCAACCGCGGGATCATCACGTCGGGCCCGTACCGCTTCACGAAGCACCCGGCGTACATCACGAAGAACCTGTCGTACTGGATGGTGTCGGTGCCGTTCGTCGAGCCGCTCGGCTGGCAGATCGGGCTCATGCACTGCGCGGGGCTCGTCGCGGTCAACCTGATCTACTACACGCGCGCGAAGACGGAAGAGCGTCACCTGATGCGCGATCCGGACTATCGCGCGTATGCCGAATGGATCGCGCAGCACGGCTTGTTCGCGCGGATCAGGCAGACGTTCGGCGGGCGGCAAGCGGTGTGACGGAGCGGCCGGGGCGGCCGCCATGCCGCTCCGGTCCCTCGCGTGGGTGTCGGATCGGTCGCGGACTTCGCATCCGCAACGACACTGTTGCACGCATGCTCTCCGGCGCTGGGCGATGCGCTTTCGCGTGGATCGCCCGAACGTTTGAGCACCCCCATGCGGCCAATTGTCGCGAAACAGCGCGATTCTCCGCTTTTCGTCGCTTTTCTCCCCCAGTCCGATTGCCCGCCCCCGACGCGTCGCGTATGGTGCTGGCCGTCCGCGCACGATCCGTCGCCGGACCCCGACCGTCGTCCCGCACGACGGCCGTGCGGGCCGTGCCCGCCGCTCACCGTCTCCGCGACGCCGCCCGCCGGCGCCGCGCATTCATGAGGAAAGAGGCGTGATCCACAAAGTCCTGATCCTGTTCGCACTCTGCATCGCGGGCCTCGCCGCGATCGCCGCCGGTTTCCAGCACATCCCCAGCTGATGCGCGGCCCCGGCTCGCTTCGCCGAGCCCGGGGGCCGCTTCCCTTTCCGCTTCCCCGTTGCCATGCACTCCTTTCTCGATGCGCCCGAGACGGGCGCCTTTCGCCATGCGTATCGACGTACAGCATTCCCAGCACGACATCGACGACGAACTCGACACCCTTTATGAACGCCTCCACCAGCCGGGCCATCGCCTGCACGGCCTGCCGGGCGTCGCGCTCGGCCGCTCGGGCCTGGTCGTCCGCCATCGCGAAGCGGACGGCGAATACTTCCTGTATGTCGAGGATCTCGCCGCGCGCCAGCTCGCCGGCTACACGGTGTTCAACCGCCTGCCCGAAATCCCGCGCCGCGCGGACCGCTACCTGCGCGCGCCGCACACGCGGCTGCGCGGCTCGGCGCAACGCAAGGGCCTCGCGACGACGCTGTACCGTTGGGGGCTCGACGCGGGCCTGTGCCTGATCAGCGGCGCGCGCCAGTCGGTCGGCGCCGCGCGGTTGTGGACGGCGCTCGCGCAGCACTACCGGCACGGCTTCGTCGATGTCGAAGGCCGCGCGCTGCGCTATCTCGGCGATACCGTTGCCGACGACGTGCACGGTGCGCTGCATACGCGGCGGCTGTTGCTCGGGAGCGGCTGGGGCATCGGAGAATTCGCGCAGGCGGCCGGGATGAGCGACGCGGCCCGAACGCCGATGCGATAATCCGCCGAGCCCGCGCGACGCGCCGGCTCGCCCCGCCAATCGAAACGCCCTGCGATGACCATCGATCCCCGAACCGACGTCGGCCGTCCGCTCGACATCGTCGCGCTGTGCGGCAGCCTGCGCGCGCAGTCGTACAACGCAGCACTCCTCGACGCAGCCGCGCTCGTTGCCCCGCACGGCATGCGCATCGCGCGCTTCGATCGTCTCGGCGCATTCCCGCTGTTCAATCCCGATGCCGAATACCCGACGCCCGCCGCGGTGCGCGACCTGATCGACCGCCTGAACGCGGCCGACGGCGTGCTGATCGCGAGCCCGGAATACGCGCACGGCGTATCGGGCGTGATGAAGAATGCGCTGGACTGGGTCGTGGGATGCGAGGCCGTCGTGTACAAGCCGGTCGCGGTATTGAACGCGTCGCCGCGCGCGACGCATGCGGACGCGGCGCTGCGCGAAACGTTGTCGGTGATGTCGGCGCGCATCGTCGAGCCCGCCTCGATCGCGCTGCCGATCCTCGGAAGCCGGCTCGACGCGGCGGGCATCGCCGCGCATCCGCCGTTCGCATCGGCGCTCGTCGACGCATTGCACGCGCTGCGCGCGGCGATCGCCGAGTCGGCGCCGGGCCGCTAAGTACCCCGCACGCCTGAACCCTGGGGCGTCGCGTTATCGCGCCTTGGTGCGCGTCGTCTTTCTCGCCGGTTTGGCCGCCTTCGCACGCGGCGCTTCCTTCTCGGGCTGCGCGCCGCCGCCGGCGAGATCCTCGAGCCATGCGAGCGCATCGACGTACGACAGGAACTGCTGCAGATAGTCCGGCGACAGCTCGCGCATCGTCGCGAGCGAGCGGTGCACGAGGCTGTTCGAATTGAGCGGCCCGGCGTTGCGCGGCACCTGGTCGAGCGACTGGCGGTATTGCTGTTCCGTGCGGACTTTCGACCACATCGTGCGGAAGTAGTCGACCAGTTCGGGATCGAGCCCGCGCCGGTCCGCTTGCGGATCGCGCGCGAGCCCTTCGACGAGCGCGGCCAGCGCGCCGCGCGCGGGCCTGCTCGTCGCGGCTTGCCCCGTCTCGCGCGTGACTTCGGCATCGTCGTCGGCGCTCGCGACGAGCGCCGCAAACCCGTCGATCAGCGTCGCCAGCCGCGCGTCGAGCAGCGCGCGTGCCGCGCCGTCGAGCACGGCCGCGCGCCGTTCGAGCGCGTCGATCCGGTGAAACCGCACGGGATCGAGCCGGTCGGCGCCCTGCTCGCGCCAGGCGTCGAGCGTCGCGCGCACCTGCGTCGCGTCGTCCGTCACTTTGCCTTGCCTCCGTTCGACGCCGACTTGCGCGGCACCGGTGCAATTTCCACGCGGCGGTTCTTCGCGCGGCCTTCATCGTCCGCATTCGAGCTGACCGGCTGTTCGGAACCGAACGCGGCCGCGAACACCGACGACGCCGGCACGCCGGCATCGATCAGCGCGCGCGTGACCGTCAACGCGCGCTTGGCCGACAGTTCCCAGTTGTCCGCGAACAGGCGGTTGCCGGCATGTACCTGCTGGTCGTCCGCGAAGCCGCTGACCATCAGGATCTCGTCACGGGTCTTCAGATAGGTGGCGAGCGGTACGGCCAGCGTCTTCAGCAAATCACGGCCCGCGGGCTGCAACTGGTCGGAGTTCAGCGCGAACAGCACGTTGCCGCTGATGCCGATGCGCCCGTTCACGAGCGTCACGCGGCCGGCCGCGAGCGGCCCGGCGAGCGCCTGTTCGAGCGACTTGCGCTGCTGCGCCTCGAGCTGGCGCGCGCGCACCGCTTCCTCGAGCTTCGACGTGAGCTGGAGCTGCATGCCGATCACGCCGACGAGGATCAGCACGAACGCGCCGAGCAGCACCGACATCAGGTCGGCGAACGCGGGCCATACCGGCGCCGATTGCGCGCCGCCGTCGATTTCGTCGTGCATGCGTTACGCTCCGACAGGCGCTCGCCGGCCGGCGAGCTGCTGCAGGTCTTCGACGATCTGCTTCTGCGACATCACGCTCAGGTCGATCACTTCGCGCGCCTGCGCGACGTAGTATTCGAGCTGTTCGTCGCTGCGCGCGAGCGATTTCTCGAGCGCGGCCTCGATGCGCTGCAGATGGGTCAGCAGCTTGTCGTTCGATTCGCCGAACACCTGCACGGCCATCCCGAACGCGTCGCCGAGGCTCGCCACTTCGACGGCGCCGGCCGTGACCTGCGCGGCCACCGAATCGAGCTTGCGCGTTTCGGCCTCGACGGTGTCGTTGAAGCGCGCGCCGACGCGATCGAGCAGATCGGCCGACGTGCTGACGAGCGCGTCGATCGCGGCGCGCTGTTCGGTCGACGCGTGATTGACCGCGCCGAGCAGCGTCTCCAGCGTCGCGAGCAGGCGGCTGCGTTCCTCGAGCGTCGCGGTGTCGCGCACCATGCTGTCGGACAGGCGCTGGCGCAGCTCGGCGACGACGTCGGCCGCGGCCTTCGGCGCTTCCGACGCGGCCTGCACGAGCCGCGCGATTTCGTTGATCGTGTCGCTCGCGTGAACCTGCGCCTGTGCGGTGATGTCGTTCGCGGTGCGGGTCAGCGTGTCGCAGATGTCCTGCTGGCGCGCCGCGGCCTGCGCGCTCGTCTGCGCCCATTCGTCGCGCAGCGCGGCGGCCATCGCGGCGAGCGAATCGTTCCAGGCGGCGAGGCGGGCTTCGTCGCGCGCGGCCAGTTGCGATTGCAGGCCAGTGTGCGATTCGCGAATCGTCGTCAGCAGATCGTTCGAGCGTTGCTCGAACGTCGACGCCTGTGCGGCGAGATCGCGCGTCGTTTGCGCGAGGGCGTCGCAGATTTCCTGCTGGCGGCCGGCGCTGTGCATGCCTGCGCGCTGCCATTCATCGCCGAGCTTCGCGGCCATCGCGGCCAGCGAGTCGTTCCATGCGGACAGACGTTCTTCGTCGCGTGCAGCCAGTTGCGATTGCAGACCGGTGTGCGAATCGCGGATCGTCGTCAGCAGATCGTTCGAGCGTTGTTCGAACGTCGACGCCTGCGCGGCGAGGTCGCGCGTCGTTTGCGCGAGCGCGTCGCAGATTTCCTGCTGGCGGCCGGCGCTGTGCACGCCTGCACGCTGCCATTCGTCGCCCAGCTTCGCGGCCATCGCGGCCAGCGAATCGTTCCATGCGGACAGACGTTCTTCGTCGCGTGCAGCCAGTTGCGATTGCAGACCGGTGTGCGATTCGCGGATCGTCGTCAGCAGATCGTTCGAGCGTTGTTCGAATGTCGATGCCTGTGCCGCGAGGTCGCGCGTCGTTTGCGCGAGGGCGTCGCAGATTTCCTGCTGACGGCCGGCGCTGTGCACGCCAGCGCGCTGCCATTCATCGCCCAGCTTCGCGGCCATCGTGGCCAGCGAATCGTTCCATGCGGACAGACGTTCTTCGTCGCGTGCAGCCAGTTGCGATTGCAGGCCGGTGTGCGATTCGCGGATCGTCGTCAGCAGATCGTTCGAGCGTTGTTCGAACGTCGATGCCTGTGCCGCGAGGTCGCGCGTCGTTTGCGTGAGCGCGTCGCAGATTTCCTGCTGGCGGCCCGCGCTGTGCTCGCCCGCACGCAGCCATTCATCGCCGAGCTTCGCGGCCATCGCGGCCAGCGAATCGTTCCATGCGGACAAGCGTGCTTCGTCGCGCGCGGCCAGTTGCGTCTGCAATCCTGCGTGCGACTCGCGCATCGCGGCGAGCGTCGCGGCCGAATGGCGCTCGAACGTCGCGGCGGCTTCGCCCAGCGCGCGCGCATGCTGGCCGGCCAGCGTCTCGCCGACCTGCTCCTGGCGCGCCAGCGCGTCGCGCCACGCGTCCGACAGGCGGCCTTCGGTCGATTCGAGGCGCGTCGCGACACCATCGAGCAGATCCGACGAACGCTGCGCGAACGTGTCGGTGAACTGGCCGAGCGTCGTCTGCAACTGCTGCGCGACGGCGTCGCCCGCGCGACGCTGTTCGTCGAGCGCGCGATTCCACACGGCCGTCACGTTGCCGGTGGTCTTCTCGAAGCCGTCCGTCAGCCCGTCGAGCTGACGCTGTACCGCGCCCGTCACGGTGTCGCGCAGCGCGGCCATCTCCTGCGCGAGCCCCGTCATCGTCGCGGCGACGACCGGCTGCAGCGCGGCGCCGGCCACGCGCGCGCTTTCGGCGGCGCTCTCCTTCAGCGCGTCGCCGACGTTCGACGCCAGGCCCGCGTACGCCCGCTCGGTCCGGTCGAAAAACGCCTGCTGGCTTTCGAGCTGGCGATCGTGCAGCGCGACGCTGCGCGCCTCGAGCGTCGTCATCATCGTCTGCAGCCGGTCGACCAGCGCCGGCATCACGTCGGCCTGGCGCTGCAGCAGCCGGAACGATTCGTCGCGCTGGTGCGCGGACGAATGCACGCGCAGCGTCGTCGCGATCTTCGCGTCGAGCTGCTGGGCCGCATCGATCCGCTCGCGGCGCACGAGCGCGGACAGCAGCCCGAGCATCGCCGAGGTGGCCACACCGGCGATCGACGTGCCGAACGCGAACCCGAGCCCCTTCACCGGCGCGATCAGCGACGCGCGGATCGCATCGAGATCGGTCGCGCTCTCGAGCGCGGCGCCCGTGCCCTTCAGCGTGACGACCATCCCGAGCAGCGTGCCGAGCATCCCGAGCAACACCAGCAGGCCGACGAGGTAAGGCGTGAGCGCCGGGCCCGGCAGCGCGACGCGCGCGCCTTCGACCCGGGCGCGCACCGCGCCGCGCAGGCCCGGATGCAGCGTGTCGAGCCACGGGTCGAGCTTCGCGGGCGGCTCGGTCAGGCCGGCGACCGCGTGCGACAGCGTGGCGGTTGCCTGCCGGTAGCGCAGCAGTTCCCATGCGCCGGCGACGTAGCACGCGCCGATCAGCAGCGTGACGGCCGCCGCCAGCGGGTTCGACGCGACATAGCCGGCACCGATCCAGCCCACAGCGAGCAGACCGGCGACGAAGACAACGAGATCAAGGCGAATTCTGGACATAGCGTGTTGATTAGCAGGTGCGAAGGGCCGCGAGCAGCCCGTCTACCGTTTGAAACCGGACTTCGAGTTCGGCAAGCAGGATGCTTTGCATCTCGTCGCGAAACGTATCGAGCCATGCGCCGGGCACGATCGCCGCGACGGTCGGGGTGTCGGCCGCCGCCGCGCCTTCATCGGCCGCAGTGGCGGCATCGGGCGCATCGGAACCGGCGGCCGCAGCAGCGGCGGATTCGGCGTCGGCCAGCGCCTGCCGCTCCGCGTCGCGCAACCGCGCGAAGCGCGTGCCGAGCAGCGCGGGCACGGCCGACAGCAGGCTGCGCTCGCGCGCGCCGAGCACGCGCTCCATGATCGTGTCGAGCGTCGCGAGCCGCGCCATCCCGGACGAGCGCGCGGCGAGCGCGACCCGCAGGCGGCCGCGCAACTGGCCGATCGCCGTTTCCATGTCCTGCTGCAGGGTCAGATAACGCTGGCGGAAGTCCGCGAAATCCGCCGTATCGGCCGCCGGCGGCGGCAGGTCGCCCGGCCGGCGCCGCGTGCGCGGCCGGTTGGCGGCCATGATCGCCTGCGCGAGGTCGTGGCGCACGCGCGCGCAGTCGCGCTCCGCGTCGTAGCCGCGCACGCCGGCCGCGACGCCCGGCGGGCTCGCATTCAGCGCGGACGACAGCGTGATCGCGTCGGTCCAGCCGAGCCACTGGCTCAGCCGGTCGGACAGCGTTTGCCGGGATTCCGCGACGTCGGCATCGGCCAGGCGCGCGAGCAGCCGGACGAGCGTCGGACCGCTCAACGCCGGGCGCGGAGATGCTTGCACCATGCTGCAAACCGTCAAAAAAGGCAGCAGTTTACACGTCGTCGGCCGGTCGACCGCCAGAATCGGGGAAGCGGCGCGGTTCGGCGCGCCGGGTGACACACGCGAACGCCCGTCGTGCAAGGCTCGGCGTGGGATGGTGGCGGTCGGGAAACACGGTCGGCGGCGGCCGGCGAGCGGCCGCGCCATCGGGAAGCGATGCGTCGGCGGGCCGCCGACGCGTACTCGGGCGGGCGACCCGGCCGGTCTCGCCGGTTCGCGCCGACGGCCCGCGACGGCCATGACCGCCGCCGCGCGCGCCGACGCGGATCAGCAATGAAAGCGCTCAGATCCCCGCTTTCGGCGCATTCAGGATCAGCCGCAGCCCGAGCAGCGTGATCGCGCCGGCCGCGATGCGGTCGACCCACTTCTTCGCGCGCAGGTAGAGTTCGCGCGGCCGGCGCGTCGAGAAGCACAGCGCGACGAGCGTGTACCAGCCGAACTCGACCGCGAACACGAGCGGCGGCAGCACGAGATAGCACCACAGCGGCGGATGCTGCGGGAGCAGCGCCGCGAAGATGCTGCCGTACCAGATCGCCGTCTTCGGGTTGCTGAGCTGGGTCGTGAGGCCCGTCAGGAACGACTTGCGCGCGCTGCCGCCGGCCATCGCCTGCGGATCGTCCATCGCGATCGGCCGGTCGGCGCCGCGCCAGATCTTCGACGCCATGTAGATCAGGTAGGCGCCGCCCGCGACCTTGAGGCCCACATACAGCCATTCGACGGCCTGCAGCAGCGTGTACAGCCCGGCCAGCGCGACGCCGCCGAACACGATGCCGCCGATGCCCATGCCGAGCGCGGTGGCCAGCCCGTCGCGGCGCGACAGCCCGATCGAGTTGCGGGCCACCAGCACGAAGCTCGGGCCCGGAATCATCGCGCCGAGAAACAGCGCAGCCAGGATGGCGAGTACGGCAGCCGATGCGGTCATCGAAGTCTCCTTGGTCAGCGACGCCGCTGCGCCGGCGCCTGCGTGTCGTTTCCGACGGTCGAGCCGCTGATTCTGGCACGCTTCGCGCATCGCCGAAAGCGGCCGTGCGCTGCTATGCTGGCCCTCTTTCCCGTCATCACGCGCCACCCATGATCGAGATCCGCGCCGCCCGCTATCCCGACGATGCCGCCGCCGTCGAAGGGATCTTTCGCGAGTACGTCGCGAGCCCGACCGTCAGCCTTGAATTCCAGGACTACGAGCCCGAAATTGCCGCGCTGCCCGGGAAATACGCGGCGCCGCGCGGACGGCTGCTGCTCGCGTGGCGCGGCGAGCGCGTGGTCGGCTGCGCGGCGTTCCGCGAAATCGACCCGGCGACCTGCGAGATGAAGCGCGTGTACGTACGGCCCGAGGCGCGCGGGCTGAACGTCGGCCGCCAGCTCGTCGAACGGCTGCTGCACGACGCGAAGGCGGCCGGTTACGCGCGCATGTGCCTCGACGTGCTGCCCGAATTCGTCGCCGCCCGGCAACTGTATGCGTCGCTCGGCTTCACGCCCGCGCCGCCCGTCGCGTTCAATCCGGTGCCGGGCACGGACTTTCTCGGGCGCGATCTGTAACGCCGCGCGACTCCTCCCCTTTTCTCCTTTCGACCGGACCGCCCGCCATGCGCGCTCTTCGCCTTGCTGCCCTGCTGCTGCCGCTGCTCGCCGCGCTCCCGCTCGGCGCCCGCGCCGACAGCCTGCCGAAATCGATCGCCGCTCAACTGCCGGCCGGCTACCAGCCGTTGATCGCGCACGCCGGCCCCGATCTCGACAACGGGCGGCACAGCTTTCTGGTGGTCGTGCATCGCGCGGTCGATACGCGCGACCAGCCGTCGCCGCGCCCGCTGCTGATCTACGAGGAACAAGCCGACCACACGTACCGTCTCGCGGCCCGCAACGACCAGGCCGTGCTGCGCGCCAACGACGGCGGCCAATGCGATCCGTTCGATCCCGACGATGCGGGCGACAACGGCTTGGCGGTGAAGGGCCGCTATTTCACCGTGCAAAACGTCGTCGCGTGCGGGCAGCACTGGACCGACTACGTCACGTTCCGCTACGACCCGCGCACGCACGGCTGGCTCTTTTCGAGCCAGATCGTCACCGAATCGTTTCCGCTCGACGACCAGCCCGACCACGTCACCGTGACGCGCGCCGACGCGCACCGGCCGGTGTCGTTCGGGCAGTGGACGCGCAAGGACTAGACGCCGCCCGCGGCAGTGCCGTTTTTCAATACGACGCGTCGTCCGGGCGCCGCTCGCGGCCCCCGGCCAACCGGTCTACCATAGGCGCTCGTCGCCCGCGGGCGACCAGCCGGCACGGCATGCGGCTTGCGCCCGCCCCTTTCCTCGTTGCACCCGCACAGGAGGACGTCATGACGCAACACTTCGATGCGATCGTCATCGGCACCGGCCAGGCCGGGCCGCCGCTCGCCGCGCGCCTCGCCGGGGCCGGCATGAAAGTCGCGATCGTCGAGCGCGGCCGCTTCGGCGGCACTTGCGTAAACACCGGCTGCATCCCGACCAAGACGCTGATCGCGAGCGCATACGCCGCGCAGCTCGCACGGCGCGCCGGCGAGTACGGCGTGTCGGTCGGCGGCCCCGTCACCGTCGACATGAAAGCCGTGAAGGCGCGCAAGGACCAGATTTCCGGCCGCTCAAACCACGGCGTCGAGCAATGGGTACGCGGCCTCGACAACACGACCGTCTTTCAGGGTCATGCCCGGTTCGAACGCCCGAACGCGGTGCGCGTGGGCGATGACGTACTCGAAGCCGAACGCATCTTCATCAACGTCGGCGGACGCGCGCAGGTGCCCGCGATGCCGGGCCTCGACTCGGTGCCGTACCTGACCAACTCGACGATGATGGACGTCGACTTCCTGCCCGATCATCTGGTGATCGTCGGCGGCAGCTACGTCGGGCTCGAATTCGGCCAGATGTACCGGCGCTTCGGCTCCAGGGTCACGATCATCGAGAAAGGCTCACGCCTGATCCGCCGCGAGGACGAAGACGTCTCGCAGGCCGTGCGCGAGATCCTCGAAAAGGAAGGGATCGACGTGCAGCTCGACGCGAACTGCCTGAGCGCGCGCCGCGACGGCGACGGCATCGTGGTCGGCCTCGACTGCGCGGGCGGCGGCCGCGAGGTCGCGGGCTCGCACCTGCTGCTCGCGGTCGGGCGCGTGCCGAACACCGACGATCTCGGGCTCGACCGCGCGGGCGTCGACACCGACGCGCGCGGCTACATCACCGTCGACGACCAGTTGCGCACCAACGTGCCCGGCATCTGGGCGCTCGGCGACTGCAACGGGCGCGGCGCGTTCACGCACACTTCGTACAACGACTACGAGATCGTCGCGGCCAACCTGCTCGACGACGATCCGCGCAAGGTGTCCGACCGGATCATGGCCTACGCGATGTACATCGACCCGCCGCTCGGCCGCGTCGGGATGACGCTCGCGGAAGCGAAGCAGACGGGCCGCCGGCTGCTGGTCGGCACACGCCCGATGACGCGTGTCGGCCGGGCGGTCGAGAAGGGCGAAAGCCAGGGCTTCATGAAGGTGATCGTCGACGCGGACAGCCATGCGATCCTCGGCGCGTCGATCCTCGGCGTGACCGGCGACGAAGTCGTGCACGGGATCCTCGACGTGATGACCGCCGGCGCGCCGTACACGACGATCAGCCGCGCGATGCATATCCACCCGACCGTGTCGGAGCTGGTGCCGACGCTGCTGCAGGATCTGCATCCGGTCGAATGACGCACGGCAGGCGGGCGGCCGCGCATCCGGTTCCATCGGTGTGCGAAGATGGCCGCTCGCCACGCCATCCGGGAACGCCATGGACCGCCTGCAAACGATGCAGATCTACGTACAGATCGTCGAACGCGGCAACTTCACGCAGGCCGCCGACGCGCTGCAGCTGCATCGGCCGGCCGTCACCAAAGCCGTGCAGCAGCTCGAACAGGAGCTCGGCGTGCGGCTGCTGAACCGCAGCACGCGCCGCGTCAGCGTGACGGCCGAAGGCGAGGCATTCCATGCGCGCTGCGTGCAGTTGCTCGGCAGCATCGACGATGCGTTCGCGTCGTTCCCGAAGCAACGCGCGGTGCCGAAGGGCCGGCTGCGGATCGACGTTGCCCTCGCGCTTGCGAAGACGGTCGTGATTCCGGCGCTGCCCGACTTCCAGCAGCGCTATCCGCAGATCGAGCTCGTGCTCGGCGCGAGCGACCAGCCGGCCGACCTGATCGGCGAAGGCATCGACTGCGTGGTGCGGGTCGGGACGCTGAAGGATTCGAGCATGGTCGCGCGCACCGTCGGCGCTGTGCCGATGGCCACATGCGCGTCGCCGGCCTATATCGCGCGCCACGGCTTGCCGCGTACGCTCGACGATCTGCGGATGCATCGCGCGGTCAACTTCTTCACCGGCCGCAACCGCCGCGTGCTCGAATGGACGTTCCGCCCGCACGGCGAAACCGTCTCGGTGAAGCTCGCGAGCAGCCTGCTCACCGACAACTCGGAAGCGCTGCTGTCGTGCGGGCTCGCGGGCCTCGGCATCGTGCACGCGTTGCGGCCCGCGTTGCAGCCGAGCATCGACTCGGGCCAGTTGATCGAGCTGCTGCCCGGCGTGCCGGCCGTGCCGAAGCCGGTGTCGGTGCTGTACCCGAACCGCGCGCATCTGCCCGACAAGGTGCGCGCGTTCATCGACTGGCTGACCGAGCTGTTCGCGCGGCGCTATCCGGCGTAGCACGGGTTCGCGTCGATTGTTATTCGTCAAATAACAATCAATGATCCGGCCGCGCGTTTATCCGGCGCGGGCGCCCGCCTACGATGCGGCTTCATCGACACCCGTTCATCGAAGGAGCGCTCCATGACCCGCATCGTCCGTTTCCACCGCATCGGCGGCCCCGAAGTCCTGCAGATCGACACCGTCGACGTGCCCGCGCCGGGCCCCGACGACATCCAGCTGCGCGTGAAGGCGATCGGCGTCAATCGCGCGGAAGTCATGTTCCGCAGCGGCGAATACACGTTCATGCCGCGCTTTCCGGCATCGCTCGGCTACGAGGCGTCGGGTATCGTCGCGGCGGTCGGCCGCAACGTGACGGCATTCGCGGAAGGCGACGCGGTGAGCGTCGTGCCGGCGTTCTCGTTCGCCGACTACGGGATGTACGGCGAGGTGGTCAACGTGCCCGCGCATGCGGTCGTCAAGCATCCGGACAGCCTATCGTTCGAGGAGGCGGCCGCGACGTGGATGATGTTCGTGACGGCCTACGGCGCGCTGACCGAACTCGGCGGGCTCGAGCGCGGCGACGCGGTGCTGATCGGCGCCGCGTCGAGCAGCGTCGGGCAGGCCGCGATCCAGGTCGCGAACCAGGTCGGCGCGGTGCCGATCGCGCTGACGCGCGGCGAATCGAAGCGCCAGGCGCTGCTCGACGCCGGCGCGCGGCACGTGATCGTCGGCAGCCCCGCCGACCTGCCGCGGCAGGTGGCGGAAATCACGGGCGGCGTCGGCGCGCGCCTCGCGTTCGATCCGGTCGGCGGCCCCGACGCGGCGAACCTGCTGCGCGCGCTGGCCACCCACGGCACGTTCTTCCAGTACGGCGCGCTCGATACGCGCGACATCCCGGTGCCGGTGATGGACCTGCTCGCGCGCCACCTGACGCTGCGCGGCTACGAGCTGTTCGAGATCACCGGCGATGCGCGGCGGCTCGAACGCGCGAAGCGCTTCATCGTCGACGGGCTCGCGGCCGGCACGCTGAAGCCGCGGATCGATCGCACGTTCGCGTTCGACGACATCGTGGACGCGCACCGCTACATGGAAGCCGGTGCGCAGGTCGGGAAGATCGTCGTCACGGTGTGAGCCGTTGTCCGAGCCGCCCCCATGGCGAGCGGCGCGCGCCGCTCGTCAGCTTTCGAAATACCGCGGCCGGTCGATATCGGCCAGCAACTTCGGCTGCGTCGGCGCCCAGCCGAGCGATGCCCGCGTGCGCTCGCTGGTTGCGGGCGCATCCATCCCCGCAAATCTCGCGAACCAGCCGAAGTGCTCACCGGCTTCCGCCGCCGACTTCGCGACGACCGGCACGTTCAGCCGCCGCCCGATCACCTCGGCGATCTCGCGGAACGGCACGCCCGTATCGTCGACCGCGTGATAGCGCGCGCCGGCTGCGCCGCGCTCGATCGCGAGCCGATACACGCGCGCCGCGTCGAGCCGGTGCACGGCCGGCCAGCGGTTCGCGCCGTCGCCGATGTACGCCGACACGCCCTTCTCCCTCGCGAACGCAATCAGGTGCGGCACGAACGCGTGATCGCCGTCGCCGTGCACGGACGGCGGCAGCCGCACGACCGACGCGTGCACGCCGCGCGCTTCGAGCGCGACCGCCGTCGCTTCGGACGCACGCGGATAATTTTCCGACACCGGCACGTGCGAATCGTCCTCCGTCGCCGCGCGGCCGGGCGCGACGAGCGCAAGGCCCGACGTGACGATCAGCGGCCGCGCCGAACCGACGAGCGCCGCACCGATCGTCTCGATCGCGCGGCGGTCGAGTTCGCAGTTCTGCGCAAAACGCGAGAAGTCGTGATTGAATCCCGTGTGGATCACCGCATCGGCGGCTTCGGCGCCGCGCGTCAGGCTGGCGAGATCCTCCAGCGACCCGCGATGGACGTCGGCGCCGGCCGCGGCAACCGACGCCGCGGCCGCGTCGGAGCGCGCGAGCCCCAGCACCGAGTGGCCGGCGGCCACGAGTTCGGCCACGACGGCCGAGCCGACGAAGCCCGATGCTCCCGTAACAAAGACACGCATGTTCAGCACCTCCGGATGAAATGGAGGCTTACTATCTGTCGAGCGCCGCTCGCGGTGAAGTCGTGACGGTTTACTGGTAAACGAACTAACAGGATATGGCTGACGCCCCCGACAACCTGCTCGGCGCGTACCTGCGGGACCGCCGCGAAAAACTCGACCCGGCCGCGCTCGGGCTGCCGGCGACGCGCCGCCGCACGCCGGGCCTGCGGCGCGAGGAAGTCGCGCAGCGCGCGCACGTGAGCGTCGCGTGGTACACGTGGCTCGAACAGGGGCGCGGCGGCGCGCCGTCGGCCGACGTGCTCGACCGGCTCGCCCGCGCGCTGATGCTCAACGAGGCCGAACGCGAGCACCTGTTCCTGATCGGCCTCGGCCACCCGCCCGAGGTACGCTATCACGCGCCGGCAGGCGTGACGCCACGCCTGCAGCACGTGCTTGATTCGCTCGACGCGAGCCCCGCGATCATCCGCACCGCGACGTGGGACGTCGCCGCGTGGAACGACGCGGCGGCCGCGACGCTCACCGACTATGCGACGCTCCCGCCGGCCGCGCGCAACATCCTGCGGCTGATCTTCGTCGACGCGGGCGTGCGCCATGCCCAGTCGGACTGGGAGCGCGTCGCGCGGTTCGCGGTTGGCGGGTTTCGTGCGGACGTCGCGCGCAGCGGCGCGACGCAGGCCGTGCAGGCGTTCGTCGACGAGATGCGCGCGACCAGCGCCGAATTCGACGCGATGTGGCGCGACCACGATATCCGTACGCACGAAGAAGCCACGAAGGAGATCCGCCATCCTCGAGCCGGCCGGATCGCGCTCGAACATTCGACGTTCTCGGTTACCGGCCGCCCGGACCTGAGCCTCGTGATCTTCACGCCGGCGACGCCGGCCGACCGCGCGCGGATCAGGGAACTCGTCGCGGTGCGCGAACGGGCCCGCGCAACGCCGGCGCCGGCTGCGTGACCTCACTCGCTTTCCCGAGAGCCTGATTCAGGACGACACGTATCGGCGGATCACGAGGCAGACCTCGTCATTCGATATCCACCACTGACGAACGCGGGCGAAAAACGCAAAGGGGCGTCGCGCACGAATGCGCGACGCCCCTTTGTTCGTTCACGGAAAAGCGCCGGCTACGCGGCGCGCTGCAGCAGGTCCGTGGCGAACGACTTCGCGTGCGCGACGGCTTCCTGCGCGTCGCCGAATACGCCGAGTTCATCCCAGTGCTCTTCGGCCGCATAGGTGCCTTTCACGGCGAGCGCCCGCTGGACGCTCAACTGCGCTGCGTATCGGCCGTCATCCAGCGGCCGGGCCGTCGCGACGACCTTGTGCGGCGGGCTGGCCCGCTCCGGCTGAACCAGCTCGACAGGGCCGCTGAGCGTGCCGATATTCATCAACTCGTTTCTGGTGTTGCAGTCCGGGCAGTAGAAGCACCAGCCGGCGCCCTCCTGATGGTGCCTGACCTGCCCGCGAGCCAGCACGGCACGACATTCAACGTTTTCGCAGATGAACGGCATCGCAGTCTCCGGAGTTGTTTGACGGAAATCCTAGCATGTCCGCCGGCGGTCAACCATCGGCATCCGCATGATGACCGTGCCGGCGGTTTCCGTGGGTTACGGGGGCCGGGCCAGCCGAGCGTCGGCGCCTTTCGCTGCGCTGCAAAATCGGCGCTTTTTTCCGCATCGGGAAGCCGCCTGCACGACCGCGCGCAACATCGCTGCCCGACCGGAAGCGATGTTGCGCGGCCTGCCGATGTCGACGTGAACGAGGCCGCCGTGCGTCCGAGTGCGGCGGTCGCCGGTGGGCAGGCGACGAAGCGGCTGCTCGACATCACCCGGGATAAACTGTCGGCCCGATACCGAACCGAGAGAAGCGCCATGTTGATCCGCGTTGCGACCCTGGCCGATGCCATACCGCTTGCCGAACTGAAACGCGATACGTTTCGCGAAACCTTTCTGCAGGACGGCTTCGGCATCGACTATCCGCCGAACGATCTGGCCGAGTACGAGGCCCGGACTTACTCGGTGGCAGCGATCACCGAACAGCTCGGCGACCCGCAGTGCCGGACGTGGGTCGCGGAAGGCGACGACGGCACGCTGGTCGGATATGCGCACGCGGGGCCGTGCAAGCTTCCGCACCCGGAAGTGGCGGACGGCTCGGGCGAGATCCATCAGATCTATCTTCGACGCGGCACGCAGGGAACCGGCGCCGGACGCGCGTTGTTCGACACCGCGCTCGCGTATCTCGCCGCGACGCGCCCCGGCCCGGTATGGCTCGGCGTGTGGTCAGGCAATGCGAAGGCCATCGCGTTCTACGAGAAGGCGGCCTTCAAGCGGGTCGGTACGTACGATTTCAAGGTCGGCGCATCGACCGATCTCGAGTTCATCTACCGTCGCTGAGCATCGCTTTCCGTCGGCATCGCATCAGCACGGCGCAAACGAATACAGTTGATCGACGGCGACGTAAACGACGGTTTTCCCTCGTTTCGAGTCAAACGACACAATTCGAGGGTTCCCGGTAGAATTCGCCATTCCGGGGTTCTCGATCAATGGCTTCGTGATGCATCGCATTGGATTTTTCGTTTGCCGTGGCTACGACGCGCTCGATCTTGGCGGCCCGCTGTCGGCCTTCAATCAGGTGGCCACGGCCGCCGGCCATACGCCCTACGCGCTTCACGTCATCTCGCCAACCGGCGGCCCGATTCCCGGCAATACTGGCCTTTCGATCGACACGAAGCCGATCGGAAGACGCGCGTTCGACACCGTCGTGTTCGTCGGCGGCGATATCGCGCCGATGCAGACCTCGGACAATATCGCCGCGGCCAAAAAACTGGCCGCCAAGGCGTCGCGGGTGGCAAGCGTGTGCACGGGCGCGTTCCTGCTTGCCGAAACCGGCTCGCTGGACGGTTTGAGAGCCGCGACGCACTGGCGATACGCGGCGCAATTGCAGTCGCGTTTCCCTCGCACGCGGGTCGACGGCGACAGCATCTATGTCGTCGATGGCCGCGTCTGGACGTCGGCGGGTATTGCCTCCGGCATCGACCTGGCGCTCGGCATGATCGAACGGGACATCAGCGCGGAGATCGCGCGCGAGGTTTCGCGGCGGCTGGTCGTTCCGTATCGGCGGCCCGGCGGGCAGTCGCAATTCTCCGCGATGTCGCAGATGGAGCCGGAATCGGATCGCATCCGCATTGCGCTGAATTTCGCCCGCGAACATCTGGCCGAAGCGTTGCCGGTCGAACGGCTCGCCGATGCCGCCAGCCTGAGCGTGCGACAGTTCGGCCGCGCGTTTCGCCGGGAAACCGGTGAAACGCCGGCGCGGGCCGTCGAGCGTTTGCGCGTCGAAGCCGCAAGGCTGCGCCTGCAGGGCGGCAGCGAACCGATCGAACAGATTGCGCTGGCAGTGGGATTCACCGATCCCGAACGGATGCGCCGAGCGTTCATCAAGCTGCACGGGCATCCGCCGCAAGCGATTCGACGCGAAAGCAGAACGAACGCAGCGCGCTGATCGAGCCCTGCCGATCAGCGCGCTGCGTGGTCCGCTTCCCGCTAACCGGCGATGGGCGCGTGGGCACGTCGAGCGTCGTTTCGCCGGACGTCGACGATCGTCAATCCTTGACCGGCGGGTAAGCGTTCCACATGTCGCGATGCAGCTTCCACACGCCGCCCTGCTTCAGAAAGACGAGCGTCTGCTTGGCGCGGACCTTCAGCTTTCCATCACCGTCGCGAACCTCCGCATCCGACACCTCCGTCACGACCCGCTCATTGCCGTAGAACTCGTAATGGCTGAACGATACGGTGCCGGGTTTCGATCCGGCATACCCGTTGGTGAAGTACTCGGTGATCGCGCGGCGGCCCGTGACTTTATCGCCTCCCGGCGGCAAAAGCGCGCCGTCGTCGGTGTAGAGGCGGCCGATCGCGTCGTAATCCCCTCGCGCGAAGGCATCCGCCCATCGCGCGTTTTCGGCCTTGATGGCCGCTTCGGGCGGGCGTTGCGAACCTGCGGCGAGCGCCGGCGTCGCGAGTGCGAAAAAGGACACGCAGGCTGCAAGCGCAGCCGTACACGGATGGATCTGTCGCATCGAGTGATTTCCGAATAGGGTTTGAATTGAAGAGGCAGGCAACCCTGCACGGGTTGCCGGCAAACGTGTCAGCGAACGCCGGGGATGCGTGCGAGGCCCTTCGATGCGCCCGGCAGCTTCTTGTCGACCATCGCGACGAGTTCGGGCCGTGCATCGCTCGGATGACCGGAGTGGAACGGCGGAGCGGGATCGTATTCGATCACGAGTTGCGTGTATTCGGCGGCCGGCTGGCCGCGCAGCTTCGCCGCCACGCGCAGCGCGAAGTCGATGCCCGCCGTCACGCCGCCACCGCTCATGAAGCGGCCGTTGTCGTCTTCGACGAAGCGGTCGGGAACGGGAATCGCGCCGTATTCGGCCAGCTTGTTGACGAACGCCCAATGGCACGCGCTGCGCTTGCCCTCGAGCACGCCCGTCGCGGCGAGCACGAGCGAGCCGTTGCACACCGACGTCACGTGTTTCGCCCTTTCCGCCAGACGCCGGATCTGCGCCTGATACGCCGGCCGCATCGGCGCCGACAAATCGGACCCGCCGGGCACGAGGATCACGTCGGTCTTGTCGATATCCGCCAATCGCTCGGTCTTCCCGTACACGACGCCGAATTCGAGCGTCACGTTGCCGCCATCGAGGCTCGCGTAGCGAACGTTCGTATTCGGCAGCCGGTGAAAGATTTCGCTGGGGCCCGCGAAGTCGAGCAGCGTGCCGCCGTCGTAATTGACGATCAGGATGTCGAGCGGCTCGTTCGGCGCAAGCAGCCCTGCGCTGCCTGTCGGTGTCGGCGCAGGCGCGGCGTGCCCGAGCAACGCGCTGCCGCCCAGCACGGCGCCGAGGGTGGCGGCGCTGCCGAACTTCAGGACATCGCGGCGGGAACGGCCTGCCCGTGTGAGTGGCCCGGTGGGCGCATGGTTGTCGCTACTGTCGGTCAAGATGATTGCTCCTTGCACTTCGGCCCATGGGCGAGCGCGACCCCGCCGGGCCGGATCAAATAACCGCCACGGCGAACCGCGCGGCGGACGTGAAATCGGGAGGGGAACGCGCCGGGACGACGTACCGGGCTCGGGAAACGTGACGCGCGGGCTTAAAGCTGCGACGCGCCGCCATCGACGACCAGCTCGGTGCCGACGACGAACGACGATTCGTCGCTGGCGAGATAGAGCGCGGCGCAGGCGATGTCGTCCGCCGTGCCCATGCGGCCCACCGGAATCGCTTCGGCGAATTCGGCCTTGCGGGCGCGCACCCATTCGGCGGGCTTGCCCCATTTCGAGAGCAGCGGTGTGTCGATCGCGCCGGGCGCGATCGCGTTGAAGCGGATCTTCCGGTCGAGAAATTCGTACGACCAGCTGCGAGCCAGCGATCGCACGGCGGCCTTCGCTGCGGCGGTCAACGAGATGCCATGCTTGCCGGTCTGCGCGACGAAGGAGGTATTGAGGATCACCGACGAACCTTCGCGCAAGTACGGCAGCGCCGCCTGAAGCGTGAACACCACGCCCTTGACGTTGACGTCCATGATGTCGTTGTAGAGCGTGTCGTCGATGTCGTCGACGGCGGACGGGAACGCCCAGCCCGCGTTGCCGAAAACGACATCGAGGCCGCCGAACGTGTCGTTGACCTCCGCTGCAATCGCGCGCATGTCGTCGAGCGACCGTACGTCGCCCTTGAGCACGATCGCATGCTCGCCAAGCTCTGCCTTCACCCGCTCGAATACGGCCTCGTCGCGCCCCGTCACCGCGACGCGCGCGCCTTCTGAAATGAACAGCTTCGCGGTGGCCAGACCAATGCCGCTGGTGCCGCCCGTGATCAATGCCGATTTGCTCTTGAGTCGCATCTTCCGTTCCTTTTCATGTCGTGATTGATCAGGCCGGATATGCGACGCGTCATTGCGTTTGTGTGCGGACTCCGGCTTGCTCGTTCATGTGAAGTATGGAACGGGACGTATATGGCTCAAAGGTCGTATAACCCTCGAAAAACGCCATTCGATCCGAACGTATCGCGCGCTCGCGGCGCCACACGCGCAAGCCCGCAAGAAAAACGAAAGCGCGCGAGTCCGCCGGACCCTGCGCGCCTTGATCGGACGTGCATGGCTTGCGCAAGCAAGCCGATGAAACGGCAACGCGCGACGCTCGCTAGACGGTTTTCCCCGATAGCCCGTGCATCGGCCACCGCAACGCGGCGTCGAACGGATTGGTGCGCGGGCCGATCGCGTCGGCCTGGCGTCGCAGCAGTTCGACGACCATCGGCATCCGGTCGTCGCCGAGCCGCGACGCGAGCGTGCCGACGCTCAGCGCGCCGACCGGATAACCGGTGCGGTCGAGGATCGGCACCGCGACGCCGGCCATCCCGTCGAGCACGCCGCTATTGCGGCCCGCGTAGCCGAGTTGCCGCACGCGTTCGATCTCGGTGCGCAGATACACCTCGTCGAGCACGCCGTAGCCGCGAATGCGCGGCACGTTGAAGCGGATCACCTCCTCGCGTTCGGCTTCGGGCAGGAACGCGAGGATCGCGAGGCTGCCCTGTCCCACACCGAGCGCGATGCGCCCGCCGATGTCGCCGGTAAACGAGCGGATCGGAAACGGCCCTTCGCACAGGTCGAGACACACGGCGTCGAAGCCGCTCTTCACGAGCAGGAAGATCGTCTCGCCGAGGCTCGCGCACAGCCGCAGCAACGCTGGACGGCACAGCGTGCGCATGCTGCTCGGGTTGCCGGCCTGCGCGGCGAGCGCGAAGAAGTCGACGCTCAGCCGGTACAGCTTCGACTGCTCGTCCTGTTCGACCATCCCTTCGGCGATCAGCGATTGCAGGATCCGGTGCGCGGTGCCCTGCGTGAGGCCGACGGCCTTCGCAAGATGCGTGACGCGCACGCCGTCCTGCTGCATGCCGGCCAGCGCGCGCAGGATCGCGAACGCACGCTGCAGCATGCCGGTACCGGGCGCGCCGGCCGGCTCGACCGCATCTGCCGCGTCGACGACGCCCTCGTCCGGGCGCGGCGTGCGCGCGGCCGGCGACGTTCCGGGCGAATGGGGTTCCTGCATGCCGGCTCTCCTCGACGATTTCATTGAACGGAATAGGGTAGCCGCCATTGTCGTCCGGTCGAAATTCCGCTGACATCCGGGTGTGCACGGGATTGACGCGTGCGTTTCGCGGCTCGGGCGCCCTTCATCCATCGGAACGATTCGCCTGCGATCGGCCGGTTCGTTCCGTTCAACGGAATTTTTTCGAAATTCATCCCGTTGAGCAGAATTCGAAATTGACGCGCCGAAATATGGCTGGCTAGAGTCCGCGTCATCGGCGCACCGGCCACGCGGTGTGCGAACCGGAGCTCTCCATGTCGTTTCTCACGCTTACGGATCTGACGAAAACCTTCGGCGCGCTCACCGCCGTCGCGGACGTCAACCTGTCGGTCGAACAGGGCGAATTCGTGTCGCTGCTCGGGCCGTCCGGTTGCGGCAAGACCACCACGCTGCAGATGATCGCCGGCTTCGTCGACGTCACGCGCGGCCGCATCGCGCTCGACGGGCAGGACATCACGCACCTGAAGCCGAACCGCCGCGGGCTCGGCATCGTGTTCCAGAGCTATGCGCTGTTTCCGCACATGAGCGTCGCTGAGAACGTCGGCTTCGGCCTCGACATGCGCGGCGTCGACAAGGCCGAGCGCGCGGAGCGCATCCGCGCGGCGCTGGCGCTCGTACGGCTCGACGCGCTCGCGCACCGCTTTCCGCGCGAATTGTCGGGCGGCCAGCGGCAGCGCGTGGCGATCGCGCGCGCGGTCGTGATCGAGCCGCCCGTGCTGCTGCTCGACGAACCGATGTCGAACCTCGACGCGAAGCTGCGCGAGGAGATGCAGTTCGAGCTGCGCGCGATCCAGCGCAAGATCGGCACGACGACGATCATGGTCACGCACGATCAGTCCGAAGCGCTGTCGATCAGCGACCGCGTGGTCGTGATGGAAGCCGGCCGCATCACGCAGACCGATACGCCGTACCGCGCGTACGAGCGCCCGGAAAACCGCTTCGTGTCGCAGTTCATCGGCAAGGCGAACCTGTTGCCCGGCACGATCGTCGCGCACGACGGCGACGCGATCCGCATCGACCTCGGGCACGATCTCGCCGAGACGGGCCGCACCGCGCACCTGCCGCCGCGCGAGCGCGACATGCGCGTCGGCGACGCGGTGTCGGTCTGCATCCGTCCGGAGAAGCTGCGGCTGTGCGCGCCCGACGCCGGCCGCTTCGCCGCGACCGTCACGAGCCGGTTCTTCCTCGGCAGCCAGTGGCTGTACCGCGTCGACAGCGCGCTCGGCGAAGTGCTCGTGTGCTGCCAGAACGAAGGCGCGGAACCGCTCGCGGAAGGCGCGCCGGTCGGCATCGACTGGCACAGCGACGCGGTGCGCGTGATGCGCCGGGAGGCCTGAATGCGACCGCCTTCCCGCCCGCTCTCGACCGACGTCGCACCGGCCGGGCTCGCGCGATCGGGTGCGCATGACGCGGTGCCGACACGCACCGCCGCGCACGCGACGCAGCCGGCCCGCACGACACGCGCGAGCTGGCGCGCCCATGCGCCGCTGTGGCTGATGTGCGCGCCCGCATTCGCACTCTTCGCCGCGCTCGTGCTCGTGCCGCTCGCGATGACCTTCGTGTTGACGTTCTACCGCTTCGACCCGGCCACCGGCCCGATCGCCGCGTTCCAGTTCGGCAACTACGCGGAAGTGCTCGGCTCGTCGTATTTCCACACGATCTTCGCGCGCACGTTCGGGATCGCCGCGCTGACCACCGCGATCTGCGTCGCGATCGGCACGCCGGAAGCGTACGTGCTGTCGAAAATGCGCGACCCGTGGCGCTCGCTGTTCCTGCTCGCGATCCTCGCGCCGCTGCTGGTGTCGGTGGTCGTGCGCGCGTTCGGCTGGAGCATGCTGCTGAACACCGGCGGGCTCGTGAACCAGGCGCTCGGGCTCGTGGGTCTCGGGCCGTACAAGCTCGAATACACGACCTTCGCGATCGTGATCGCACTGGTGCACGTGATGCTGCCGTTCATGGTGATTCCCGTGTGGACCGCGCTGCAGCGGCTCGATCCGCAGACCGAACACGCGGCGCTGTCGCTCGGCGCGTCGCCGTTCACGACGCTGCGCCGCATCGTCGTGCCGCAACTGATGCCGGGCGTGCTGTCGGGCAGCCTGATGGTGTTCGGGCTGTCGGCGAGCGCGTTCGCGATTCCGGGCCTGCTCGGCGGACGACGGCTGAAGGTCGCGGCCACGGCCGTCTACGACGAGTTCCTCGGCTCGCTGAACTGGCCGCTCGGCGCGACGATCGCGGTGCTGCTGCTCGCCGCGAACCTCGTCGTGATGCTCACTTACTACCGCGTGCTCGAACGCCGCTACGCGCGCAGCCTCGGAGGCGCATCGCGATGAGAAAGAACGGTCCCTTCGCCCTCGCCTTCCACACGCTCGTGATCCTGTTCGTGCTCGCGCCGCTCGTGATCGTCGTGCTCGTCGCGTTCACGCCCGACGAAACGCTGACACTGCCGACCCGCGGCGTGTCGCTGCGCTGGTTCCGCGCGATCCTCGACTATCCGGACTTCGTGACCGCGTTCTTCAACAGCGTGAAGCTCGCGTTCGCGTCGGCCACGCTGTCGCTCGCGATCGGGCTGCCGGCCGGCCTCGCGATCGGCCGCGCGACGTTTCCGGGCCGCGCGTTCCTGAACGGGCTGCTGCTGTCGCCGCTCGTGATTCCCGGCCTCGTGCTCGGCATCGCGCTGCTGCGCTTCTTCGCGCTGATCGGCGCGACCGGCTCGTTCGCGTGGCTCGTGCTCGCGCACATGATCGTCATCACGCCGTTCGTGATGCGCCTCGTGCTCGCGTCGGTCGCCGGCCTCGACCGCAGCATCGAGCAGGCCGCGTGCTCGCTCGGCGCGGACCCGTGGACGATCTTCCGCCGCATCACGCTGCCGATGATCGTGCCCGGCATCACGGGCGGCTGGCTGCTCGCGTTCATCAACAGCTTCGACGAGCTGACGATGTCGATCTTCATCACGTCGCCGCAGACGGTCACGCTGCCCGTGCGCATGTACATGTACGCGACCGAATCGATCGACCCGATGATGGCGTCGGTGTCGGCGCTCGTCATCTTCATCACCGCCGGCGCGATGCTGCTGCTCGATCGCGTGTACGGCCTGAACCGCATCCTGATCGGCCAACATTGATGACGACTCCCGTTTCCCGTTCCACTCACGTCGCGGACGACGGCGCGCAGTTCGTGCGCGTCGCCGAACGCGAACGCGCCCCCGTCGCGTTCGTGCTCGACGGCCGGCCCGCGCAGGCGCTAGCCGGCGACACCGTGCTCACCGCGATCCTGGTCGCGCAGCGTCGCGTGCGCGTCAGCGAATTCAGCGGCCAGCCGCGCGCGGGTTTCTGCCTGATCGGCGCCTGCCAGGACTGCTGGGTGCGCACCGAAGCCGGCGCACGCGTGCGCGCATGCTCGACGCCGATCGCCGACGGCATGCGGATTCTTACGGCCGCCCGGCCGGCCGCGACCGGAGACGCATCGTGAGCGCCGTACTGCAACCGGTGATCGTCGGCGCGGGGCCGGCCGGCGTGCGCGCGGCCGAGGCGCTGGTCGACGCGGGGCTGCACCCGGTCGTGATCGACGAGAACGCGCGCTGGGGCGGGCAGATCTACCGCCAACCGCCGGCCGACGCCGCATTCGTGCGCGGCAAGCGCACGCTGTACGGTTTCGAGGCTGCGAAGGCCGACGCCGTGCACCAGACGATGGCCGCGCTGCTGCCGCAGGTCGACTACCGGCCGAACACGCTCGCGTGGTCATGCGGCGCGGGCCGCGTCGACACGCTGCAGGACGGCCGCGAAGTGACGGTGCCGTACTCGCACCTGATCGTCGCGAGCGGCGCGACCGACCGCATGCTGCCCGTGCCGGGCTGGACGCTCGCGGGCGTCTATACGCTCGGCGGCGCCCAGGTCGCGCTGAAGGCGCAGGGCTGCGCGATCGGCCGGCGCATCGTGCTCGCGGGCACGGGGCCGCTGCTTTACCTCGTCGCCTACCAGTATGCGAAGGCCGGCGCGAACGTCGCGGCCGTGCTCGACACGAGCCCACTGCGCCGCCAGGCCGCTGCCGCGCCCGCGTTGCTGCGCATGCCGTCGATCTTCGCGAAGGGGCTCTACATCATCGGCTGGCTGCGCGCGCATGGCGTCGCGATCGAAACGGGCGTCACGCTCGAGCGCGTGCTCGGCGACCGGCATGTGACGGGGCTCGCATGGCGCGCCGCCGGCGACGATGGGCAAACCGCGTCGCCACGCGTACTCGATTGCGACGCGCTCGGCCTCGGTTTCGGCCTGCGTTCCGAGACGCAGCTCGCCGATCTCGCCGGCTGCCGCTTCGAATTCGACCCGCTCAATCGCGCCTGGCTGCCCGAGCGCGACGCGGCCGGACGCACGTCGGTGCGCGGCCTCTACGTGGCGGGCGACGGCGCGGGCATCGCGGGCGCCGACGCGGCCGAGGCATCGGGCCGGCGCGCGGCGCTCGCGTTGCTCGACGACGCCGGCATCGCGTCGCGCTCGCCGTCCGCCAAACCCGGCGCGGCCGCGCTCGAACGCACGCTCGCCCGCATCGGCGCATTCCGCGCCGGCCTCGAAACGGCGTTCGCGCCGCCGGCCGAACAGGCTGCCCATTGCGCCGACGACACGATCGTGTGCCGCTGCGAGGAGATCGACGCGGGCACGCTGCGCCGCTGCGTGCGCGACGGCGCGGCGACCGAATTGAACCGGCTGAAGGCGCTGACACGCGTCGGCATGGGCCGCTGCCAGGGCCGCATGTGCGGCGATGCGGCCGCGCTCGTGCTCGCCGCCGAAACCGGCCGCCCGCTCGCCGACGTCGGACGGTTGCGTGCGCAACCGCCGGTGAAACCGTTCCCGATCTCGGCCGCGCTCGCGGGCGACGAGGTCGCGGCGATTCCCGACGAGGCACGCGATGAGTGAGATCCGGCATTACGACGTCGCGATCGTCGGCGGCGGCCTCGTCGGCACGTCGGCCGCGCTCGCGCTGACGCGCCGCGGGCTGCGCGTCGGGCTGTTCGAACGGCGCGACTGCGGCGCGCAGGCGAGCGGCGTGAACTACGGCGGCGTGCGCTGTCAGGGCCGGCCGGTCGAGCAATTGCCGCTCGCACTGCGGGCGCGGCGCATCTGGGATCGCCTGCCCGAGCTGATCCGCATCGATGGCGAATTCGTCGTGTCCGGCCACTTGCGACTCGCACGCAGCGACGCCGATCTCGATGCGCTCGACGCGTACGCCGTGCTCGCCGGCGAACACGGCTTGCCGCTGCAGGTGATGCGCGGCGACGCGTTCCGCCGCCGCTACCCGTGGCTCGGCCGCGCGGCGCTCGGCGGCTCGCTGTGCGAGACCGACGGCCATGCGAACCCGCGCCTCGTGTCGCCCGCGTTCGCGCGCGCGGCCCGCGCGGCGGGCGCGGACGTGTTCGAGCACACCGCCGTCGATGAGGTTCATCACGACGGCACGCGTTTTCACTTGCAGGCGGGCGGCCGCGCGCACACCGCGACGTGGCTGATCAATTCGGCGGGCGCATGGGCGAACACGATCGCCGAACGCTTCGGCGAGGCCGTACCGATGGAGCCGATCTACCCGAACATGTGGGTGACCGAGCCGCTGCCGCCGTTCATCGCGCACAACCTCGGCGTGTATGGCGGCGGCGTGTACGCGCGGCAGGTCGCGCGCGGCAACTGCGTGATCGGCGGCGGCCGGGGCCGCGGCGACGGCGAGTTCGGCCAGCCGTCGGTCGATACGACGCGCGCGGTGATGCGCGATGCGTGCGCGCTGTTGCCCGCGCTGCGCGACGCACTGCTGATCCGCACGTGGAGCGGCGTCGAGGGCTGCACACCCGACCACAACCCGATCATCGGCGCGAGCCGCACCACGCCGAATCTGCTGCATGCGTTCGGCTTTTCCGGCGGCGGCTTCCTGCTCGCGCCGGGCGTCGGCGACGTGCTCGCCGATCTCATCACCACCGGCGAAACCGCGACGCCACTCGATGCATTCTCGATCGGCCGCTTCTTCCCGCAAGCCGTGCCGACCGCCCCTTTCCGTCAAGAGGAAACCCAAAGATGAAACTGCTCGGAACGATCGCGGCGGCCGCCGCCCTCTGCATCGCAGGCGCCGGCACGCCCGCGTTCGCGCAAACGAAGACCATCTACGTCGGCATGAACGGCGGGCCGATGGAGAAGGCCTATACGAGCCAGGTGCTGCCCGACTTCGAGAAGGCCAACAACGTCAAGGTGGTGATCGTGCCCGGCACGTCGTCGGACGTGCTCGCGAAGCTGCTCGCGAACCGCAACAAGCCGCAGATCCACGTCGCGTTCCTCGACGACGGCGTGATGGCGCGCGCGGTAAGCCTCGGCGTGTGCCAGAAACTCGACGATTCGCCGGTGCTCAAGGAGCTGTACCCGTTCGCGCGGATGAAGGACGACGTCGGCGCGGGCGTGCAGCTCGGGATGACCGGCATCGCGTACAACAAGAAGCTGTTCGCCGAGAAAGGCTGGGCGCCGCCGACCTCGTGGATGGATTTCGCCGATCCGAAATACAAGGGCAAGGTCGTGTTCCAGTCGGCGTCGAGCAGCACGTTCGGGCTGCACGGCTTCCTCGCGATCAACCGGCTGCTCGGCGGCAACGAGCAGAACGTCGAGCCCGGCTTCGGCAAGTGGGCGAGCACGGTCGGGCCGAACGTCGTCGAGTACATCCCGAACTCGGCGAAGATCTCCGAGATGGTGCAGACCGGCGAGGCCGGCCTGTTCCCGCTCACGCCGACCGGCGTCGGCGACCTTCAGGACAAGGGCATCCCCGTCGCGTATGCGAACCCGAAGGAAGGCCCGGTGCTGCTGCTCGTCGACCTGTGCGTGGTCGCGAACAATCCCGATCCGCAACTCGCGCAGAAGCTCGCGCAGTTCCTGCTGTCCGCGCCCGCGCAGACGAAGGCGGCCGAGGCCGGCAAGCAGATTCCGACCAACCGCCTCGCGAAGATGCCGGCTCCGATGCAACAGAGCCTCGGCAACGTCGACGACCTGGTGCGCAAGGTGACGGTGGTCGACTGGACCGCGATCAATGCGCGCCGCGCGCAGTGGGATACGCGGTGGAACCGGCAGATCGAGCGCTGACGGGCCCCGGCGCGCGCTGGCACGGCCACGCGCGCCCCGACCATCATTTGCGGGAGTGATGACACTCCCCTTTTTCTGCGGATTTGACCGGGGCCGGCGGGGCCGACAACACTAGCCCGCAGTGCCGCATGCATCGCGAAGACGGCACGCGCCCGCCTCCCCCTTCAGAGTTCCGCCATGTACCCGACCGACACCGTGCAATCCCCGAGCGCCGTCCGGCCGCTCGCCGACCGGCAACTGCGCCGGATCGTCATCGCCTCCGTCGCCGGCAACGCGATGGAGTGGTACGACTTCTTCGTGTACGGCACGGCCGCGGCGCTGGTGTTCGGCCACGTGTTCTTCCCGCCCGGCGCATCGCCGCTCGCCGGCAGCCTCGCCGCATTCGCGGCGTTCGCGCTCGGCTTCGTCGCGCGGCCGCTCGGCGGGATCGTGTTCGGCCACATCGGCGATCGCTACGGGCGCAAGGCATCGCTCGTCTGGACGCTGCTGATCATGGGCGCGTCGACCTTCGCGATCGGCCTGCTGCCGACCTATGCGCAGGTCGGCCTGTGGGCGCCGGCCGCGCTCGTCGTGCTGCGCCTGCTGCAGGGCATCGCGTCCGGCGGCGAATGGGGCGGCGGCGTGCTGATGATCAGCGAAAACGCGCCACCCGAGCAACGCGGCTATTACGCGGCGTGGAGCCAGCTCGGCGTAGGCGGCGGCTTCGTGCTGTCGTCGGCCGCGTTTCTCGCCGCGCAGGCGCTGCCGGACGACGCGTTCCGCACGTGGGGCTGGCGGCTGCCGTTCCTCGCGAGCGTCGCGATCTTCGCGATCGGCATCTATATCCGCCGCCATCTGCCGGAAAGCCGCGACTTCGAACAAGCCGGCAAGCGCGGTGCGCACACGCATTTGCCGATCGTCGAGTGCATCCGCCGCCACCCGAAGGAAATCCTGCTCGCGATGGGGCTGCGCGTGGCCGAGAACGGCGGTGCGTACATCTTCCTCGCGTTCTCGCTCGTCTATGGCAAATACCTGGGGATTCCGAACGGCACGATGCTGACCGGCGTGATGATCGCGATGATCGTCGAGATGGGCGCGATGCTCGCGTGGGGCCGGCTGTCCGACCGGATCGGCCGCAAGCCCGTGTACCTGATCGGCGCGCTGAGCCTCGTTGCGTGCGCGTTTCCGTTCTTCTGGCTGCTCGATACGCGCGTGACGCCGCTCGTGTGGCTCGCGCTGACGGTCGGCACGGCGGTGAGCCACGGCGCGATGATCGGCACGCTGCCCGCGCTCGTCGGCGAGCTGTTCAGCACCGAAGTGCGCTATTCGGGCGTCGCGCTCGGCCACGAAGTCGCGTCGATCTTCGCGGGCGGGATGTCGCCGCTGATCGCGACCGCATTGCTCGCGCGCTATCACGCGTCGTGGCCGGTGTCGCTGTTCCTCATCGCGCTCGGCCTCGTCACGGTCGCGACGCTGTGCGTGATGCGCGAGACGCGCACCACGCCCGCCGACGGTTCGCGCGGCGACCCGGCATGAGCGCGCGCCGCTCAGCGCCCGGTGTCGCGCCGCGCGCTGTCGAACGCCGGTGCCAGCCCGAGATGGTCGAGCAGCCGCGCGAATTCGCCGAGCCGCTGCCGCATGTACGCGGGCACGTCGACCGCCGCATAGTCGTGGAAGCCGGCGCCCGTACGCACGCCGTCGCGCCCGGCTTCCATGTTGCGCACGACGCTCGCGGCCGGCGCGAAGCGCGGGCCGATCTCGCCGGCCAGGTACCGCGACGCGTAGTAGAGGATGTCGCAACCGCCCCAGTCGATGAATTCGAGCAGCCCGAGCACCGCGAAGCGCGGGCCGAAGCCGGTGCGGATCGCCGTGTCGATGTCCTCGGCGCTGGCCACGCCTTCCTCGACCATCCGCGCGGCCTCGTTCATCGCGAGCGCCTGGATGCGCGGCACGATATAGCCGGGCGCCGGCCCGCAGATCACCGGCTTCTTGCCCACGCGTTCGAGCAGCGCCGCGAGCGCGTCGACGACGGTTTGATCCGTTGCGTCGCTGCGGCTCACCTCGACGAGCGGCATCAGCAGCGCGGGGTTCAGCCAGTGCGCGTTCAGCATCCGCGCGGGGTGCGCGACGTGGCGCTGCAATTCGGTGACGACGAACGTCGACGTGGTCGACGCGATCGTTGCGTGCGCATCGACGTGTTCACCGAGCCAGCGCAGCGCGTCGGCCTTTGCTTCGAGCACTTCGGGCAGCGCCTCGAACACGATGTCGGCATCGCGTACCGCGTCGGCCGCGCCGTTCCGCGCCACGAGCGCGATGCGCGCGACGACGGCATCCGCCTGCGCGGTGTCGATGCGGCCCAGCGCAACCTGCGCATGCAGCGGCCGGATGATCTCGTCGCGTGTGCGCACGTCGAACGCGCGCCGGCCGGCCGCGTCGCGCGGCTTGAAGTCGATCAGCGTCACGTCGAGGCCCGCGAACGCGAACACGAGCGCGATGCCCTGCCCCATGCGTCCCGCGCCGAGCACGTGGACGCGCGTCACATCGGCAGCCGCCTTCATTTCGCGTACCCCGCGTCGAGCAGCGCGCGCAGCGCATCCTTCGACAGCGCCGCGAGCCCGAGCCGCTCCAGCGTGCGCCCTTCCGCATACAGGTCGCGCACCGCGACCGCGCTCGCGATACTCAGCAGCCCCTGCGCGACGGGCGTCGGCACGCCGGCCCAGCGCCCGCACGACACGATGAACGACAGCCCGAGCCGGGTGTCCTCGAGCATGTAGCGATGCGTGCGCAGATCGATCTTCTCGCGCCAGTCGCCGCTATCGGTCAGCTTGCCGTGCGCGCCGCGCCCGTACATCCACTCGTCGCCGTCGGTCGCGTAGTGATCGGCGAGCGGGAAATGCGGCGCGCGGTAGCCGAGCGCTTCGCGCACCGCGATGCGTTCGGCGTCGAGCGCGTTCGTCACGCGGCGGATCGACGGCTGCGTGCCTTCGTTGTGGATGTCCCACGCGTCGAAGTGTTCGAGCGGCCCGGCGTTCATCAGGATCAGCGGCGGATGGATCACGGGGCCCGCGTTCATCAGCGCGCCGGACAACGCATCCTCGACCGGCTCGACCGACGGATAGCCGGCGCGCAGCACGTCGAACGCCCAGCCGGCCGCGTTCGCCGGCCACACGCCGGTCGGCAGGCGCGTCGCGTACGCGCTGATCACGACGTCGTTGTCGCCATGCTTGCGCACCAGATACGGCAGCGTGCCGGTTTCGGCGAACGCGACGCGCGCACGGTTGCCGGCGTCGGCGGCCGAGCGGGCGAACACGACGCTGCCGAACGTGCCGGGCGGCAGGAACACGACCTGGCCATCCTCCAGCAGCGGCCCGACCTGCGCGGCGAGCGCGTCGTGCGACGTAGCCGGCAGCGGCACCACGACGAGCCGCGCGCCGCGCAGCGCGGCGGCGAGATCGTCGGTCAGGCGGATCGCGCCCGGCGCATCGCCGAGCGGCACCGCCCGCTTGCCGCGATAGTCGGTGACGTTCAGCACGCCAAGCTCGCGCAGCCGCGCATGCGGCTCGCGATCGCGCCGCCACCACGTCACGTCGTGGCCTTTTTCGAGCAGGTCGATGGCCGCCGCATGGCAGCCGTGGCCGCCGCCCAGAACACATACCTTCATCGTTTTCTCCCGGTGATCGAGTATGTCCGAGACTACGCGGGCACTTGCACCGCGTCGCTTCAAAACGCGCAACGACACGCCCGTTCGCGCAACGCAATCGCGGTGCGGCAGATGCTGCCGCGCCCCTGCATCCGCCACGAGGTCTACGAATGGACATCGCCCTTTCCCGCCATGCGCCGAACCGGCTCGGCACGCTGCAGGCGCCCGACGAAGTCGAACGCGCGGTCGCGCACCGGCTCGGGCCGCACCGGATGGCCGCGGCCGGCCGCGATCCGTTTCACGCGGAGCTGTACGAGGTGCCGCTGCATCACGGCGCGCTGCTCGAACTCTGCTACGGCCGCGCAACGCGCATCGAGTTCGGCGACGATGCCGATCACTTCCTGTTCCGGCTGACGCTCGCCGGTGCGTGCGAACTGCAGGCCGGCAACGTCGTCGCGCGCGCCGGCCCCGGCGCGCTGACCGTATCGTCGCCCGCGCTTCCGAGCCGTCTGCGCACGAGCCCCGATTGCCGCAACCTCGTGCTGCGGCTCGAGCGCGGCGCGCTCGAGCGCAAGTTGCAGGACATGCTGCAGGCGACGCTCACGCGGCCGCTGCAATTCGATCTCGCGGCCGGCGGTGCCGGCGCGGGCACCGCGCTCGTACGGCCGACCTTCGAATACCTGTGCCGGCTCGGCGCGCAGCCGGGCATCGGCGCGGCGTCGCCGGTGTTCGGCGCCGACCTCACCGCGTGGCTGATGTCGCTGCTGCTCACGCACCTGCCGCATTCGTACAGCGACGCGCTGCGACGCGGCACGCCGCCGCTGCCCGCGCACGTGCGCCGTGCGTGCGCTCACGTCGATGCGCACCTCGGCGAACCGCTCGCGCTCGCCGCGCTGGCGGCCGTCGCCGGGGTCGCGCCGCGCACGCTGCAACATGCGTTTCGCGCGTTCCTGCACACGTCGCCGGCCGCGTACGTGCGCGAGCGCCGGCTCGCCGCCGTACACGCGGCGCTACAGCGCGGCGACGCGCGCAGCGTGACCGACGTATTGATCGCGCACGGCATCCATGGCTTCGGCCATTTCGCGAAGGCGTATGCACGGCGTTACGGCCACGCGCCTTCCGTCACCGCGAGGCAGACACGATGACGCTTTCCGCTCCCGGCCGCCCCGCGGCCCCGGCCCGCCCCGACCCCGCGCCGCACGACGGCGACGCGTCCGACGGCCTGCGCGTGCAGGATCTCGATCTCAACCTGTTGAAGACGTTTCGCGCGGTGTATGAAGCGCGGCACGTCGGCCGCGCGGCGCTGCGGCTCGGCGTCACGCAGCCGTCCGTCAGCTACGCGCTCGGCCGGCTGCGGCTGATGTTCCGAGACGCGCTGTTCGTGCGCACCGGCACCGGCGTCGAGCCGACGCCGCGCGCGCAGCGGCTCGCGATCTCGGTCGACAAGGCGCTCGCGATCCTGCAGGACGTGCTCGACGAAGGCTCACGCTTCACGCCCGACAGCACGCAGCGCGTGTTCCGCCTGCACATGAGCGATTTCGCGGCGAGCGCGTTCCTGCCGACGCTGCTCGCCGCGTTCGCCCGGCGCGCGCCGGGCGCCGTGATCGAGACGCTGCACGTCGACGAATGCCAGCTGAACGTCGCGCTCGAATCGGGGCGCATCGACTTCGCGCTCGGGCATTTCGCCGATGCGTCGAGCCACTTCCAGCGCACCGCGCTGCTGCACGAGCGCTGTGTGCTGCTGATGCCGCGCCGCACCGCGCAGCGCGTCGGGCTGCCCGACGATTTCGTGCTCGACGGCGCGGCGCCCGACGCGCTGCGCTTCGTCGCCGTCACGTCGCATCCGCAGTCGATGCAACTGCTCGAACGGCACGCACTGATGCCGCGGGTGCGCGCGGCGCTGCCCGATTTTCTGGTGGTGCCGGCGCTGTTGCAGGACGGCGACTACGCGCTGATCCTGCCGGAGACGATCGCGATCACGTTCGCGGCACGCCAGCCGTGCGTGCTGTACGAGATCGCCGGCGCCGGCGAATGGGGCGTCAACGCGTACTGGCACCGCCGCTTCGACGCGGACCCCGGCCATCGCTGGCTGCGCGCGCTGCTGCTCGAGCTGTTCAATATCGGCGAGCAGGCGCCGTTCGACGCATGGCTCGCGCCGCAGCCGCCCGCCTGCGCGTAGCGGCGCGAGCGGACACGGGCGCGGGCTCGCCGAGACGCTCAGAACGACGTGAGGATGCCGGCGACGAGCGAACTCGCGGTCGCGCCCGGCTTGGCCACCGCGACGCCGCCGCCGGCCGCGCCGTTGACGACGAAGCGGGCATGCGCGCCGTTGCGTACCATCGCGGCGCCCGTGTACAGCACCGTGCGCTTCGACAGCGGATAGTCGAAACGAATGCCGTACGAATCGGCATTGCCGTCGCTGTCGGCCACCTTCCGGTAATGGCCGACGCTCAGCAGCAGCAACGCACGCCCGATCGGCACCGTCGCGCTGAGCTCCATGATGTCGCTGTGCGGATAGGCGCTCTGACTGTCGATCGCGGTCGCGACATCGGGGCCGCCGCGATGGCGCAGGTACAGCGCGGCCACCTTCACGACGTTGAAGTCGTACGAAATCGCACCGAGCGTGTAGTTGCCGTTCGCGGCCGTGCTCGTGGCGCCGAGCGTCGATGCGGCCACCGGGCTGAACTTCTGCTGCATGTAGTCGACGTCGACCGACAGCCCGCCGCGCACGTAGTTGAGGCCGGCGCCGTAGGTATCGCCGAGCGTCGCCGGCTGCCCGGCCGCGCCGTTGGCGCCGCGCGCGGCCATCGCGCGCAACAGGAAGCCCGCGTAGCGCGGCGACGTGTAGCGCATCGAGTTGCGTACGCGCAGGAACGCGGGCCCGACGAAATTGTTGGTCGCGTTGCCCCAGGCGAGCCCCGCGCCGAGCCCCGGCAGGCTGTACGTGACGAGCGTCGTATGCAGGATCGTGTAGAGCTCGCCGAACTGCACGCCGCCGAACGGCCCGGTGATGCCGACCCACGCTTCGCGGCCGAACAGCGCGCTGCTGTTCGACAACGCGCCGCTCGCCGCGTTGAAACCGTCCTCCAGCTTGAAGATCGTCGCGTAGCCGCCGCCGAGATCCTCGACGCCCTTCAGCCCCCACTGCGACGCCCACAGGTTGCCGCTGCCCATGCGCGTCACGTGGTTCGGCCCGGCGTTCGCGTATTCGATCGCGGTGTCGATGCGGCCGTAGAGCGTCACGCTCGATTGCGCGACGGCCGGCAGCGCGATGCATGCGAGCAGCGCGGCAAGCGGTACGGCAAGCCGGTCGGCCCGCCCGTTCGGATGGTTCATCTGCGTCGTCCCGTAGAAGTTGCGGCGCCTGTCGGCATCGCGCCGCTTGATGTGAAGCGCGTTCGCTTTCAGATGCGAACGCTGCCGATAAAAACCGGGCCGAGTCTAGGAACGACAATTTCGGACGTCGACGCAATGCGCTCTATAACGCTTATAGATGCGCCGCATGACGCGCGCGGGCCCCGCCGCACGCGCGCTGCACGGCGGCCCGTGCGCACGGTCTCGGTGTTTTCTTTATCCGGGTCGGTAAATGTCCGTGTGGCGCGGCTGTCACTCCGGCTATGGCGGCCGAATTTGGCCGACTACGCTGCTCTCCGATCGTGTCGATCGTGTCACCCGCACGCTTTCGCGCCGCGACCGCGCCCGGCCCGCCAGGCCGATGCCGCGCTTTCCCACCGCCCGCTCCTGGAGAACCCGCATGTCCGCATCCACGGCCCGCGCTGCCGACGGCAAGCGCTATACGTACGAATGGTATGTCGTCGTCATCTGCATGCTCGCGTACATCTTTTCGTTCGTCGACCGGCAAGTCCTCGTGCTGATGATCGAACCGATCAAGCGCGACCTGCACCTGTCCGATACGCAGTTCAGCCTGCTCAACGGCTTCGCGTTTTCGCTGTTCTATGCGGTGATGGGCTTGCCCGTCGCGTATCTCGCCGACCGCTATGCGCGCCCGCGCATCATCTCGCTCGGCATCGCGCTGTGGAGCGTCGCGACCGCCGCGTGCGGGCTCAGCCAGCATTTCGTGCAGATGTTCGTCGCGCGGATGGGTGTGGGCGTCGGCGAGGCCGCGCTGTCGCCCGGCGCGTATTCGATGCTCGCGGACTACTTCCCGAAGGAGAAGCTCGGGCGCGCGGTCGCCGTGTATTCGCTCGGCTCGTTCATCGGCGGCGGCATCGCGTTCCTGATCGGCGGCTACGTGATCGCGCTGCTCAAGCATGCGAGCGCATTCACGCTGCCGGTCGTCGGACAGGTGCATGCGTGGCAGGTCACGTTCCTGATCGTCGGGCTGCCGGGCATCCTCGTCGCGCTGCTGTTCGCCGCGACCGTGCGCGACCCGCAGCGCAAGGGGCTCGCGCAGGATCGCTCGGGCGCCGTGCGGCGCGTGTCGATGCGCGATTCGCTGCGCTTCGTCGGCACGCACCGCGCGACCTTCGCGTGCCACTACCTCGGCTTCTCGTTCTACGCGATGGCGCTGTACTGCCTGCTGAGCTGGACGCCCGCGTTCTATATCCGCCGCTTCGGGATGACGGCCGTCGAAGCTGGCTATACGCTCGGCATCGTGCTGCTGGTCGCCAACACCGCCGGCGTGTTCTGCGGCGGCTGGCTCAACGACTGGCTGCTGCGGCGCGGTCGCGGCGATGCGCCGATGCGCGCCGGCGCGATCGGCGCCGCGTGCATGGCGATCCCCGCGACGCTATTCACGCAGCTCGACAGCCTGCCCGCATCGCTCGCGATGCTGGTCGTCGCGATGTTCTTCGCGTCGTTCCCGATGCCGACCTCGACCGCCGCGATGCAGACGCTCGCACCGAACCAGATGCGCGCGCAGATCTCCGCGTTGTTCCTGCTCGTGTCGAACCTGATCGCGCTCGGCATCGGCACGACCGTCGTCGCGCTGTTCACCGATCGCGTGTTCGGCGCACCGGCCGCGGTCGGCCATTCGATGTCGATCGTCAACGTCGCGGCGGCCACCCTGGCCGCGCTGCTGCTCGCGGTCGGCTGCCGGCACTATCGCCGCAGCCTCGACCGTGAACGCGGTCACACGTCGGCCGCGACGCCGCAGGCCGCCGGCGCTGGCGACGCGATTGCCGCGCGCTGAACGCCGGGCACGACCGCGCGCCCGAGTATTATCCATCCGGCTGATTCAGGCATCGTTTTTTAATCGATTTGATTTATGCGATGCCCGTCCCTATTCTCGATCGCATGAAGGCGCGGGCTCTGCCGCGCCGCTTTCCTCTATCCCACGGAATTTCCCATGCAAGCGAACCGTCACCAGGTCCGGATCGACGCGCTGATCGACGCGGCGCAGGACATCCGCTGTTTCCGGGTCTCGCGCGTCGACGGCCAGCCGTTCGACGCGTACGAACCGGGCGCCCATATCGACGTCACCGCGCCGTCCGGCATCACGCGGCAATACTCGCTGTGCGGCAACCCCGACGAGCGCGGCAGCTACCTGTTCGCGGTGAAGAAGGAAGCGCGGTCGCGCGGCGGCTCGCGTTCGCTGCACGACGACGTGAGCGTCGGCGCCGAGTTGTCGATCGGCACGCCGCGCAACCTGTTTCGTCTGACCGATGACGCGAGCGAGCACGTGCTCGTCGCGGCCGGCATCGGCATCACGCCGCTGCTGTCGATGGCGTATGCGCTGCACAAGCGCGGCGCGCGTTATCGACTGCACTATTTCGCGCGCAGCCGCGACCATGCCGCCTTCGTCGACGAACTGTCGGCCGGGCCGTTCGCGGCGCACGTGACATTCCATTACGGCGTCGAGCCCGATGCGCTCGCGGCCGAACTCGGCCGTTGCATGGAATCGATCGACCCTACGGCGCACGTCTATACGTGCGGCCCCGGGCCGTTCATGGATGCCGTCGTCGCGGCCGCGGCCACGCGAATCCCGGAAGACGCGATTCATCTCGAACGCTTCGCGGCGGAACCCGTCGCCGCGGATGCGGGCAATGCCGAAGCCGGTTCGAGCCTGGCCGACGGCTTCGAAGTGCGCCTGCACCGCAGCGGCCAGTCGGTGCGCGTCGCCCCCGATACGTCGATCGTCGACGCACTCGCGACGATCGGCATCGAGGTCGACACGTCATGCGGCGAAGGCGTGTGCGGCACCTGCATGGTGCCCGTCATCGACGGCGAGCCCGATCATCGCGACCACTGCCTGAGCAAGGCCGAGCGCGTGAGCAATACGGTGATCTGCTGCTGCGTGTCGCGCGCACGTTCCGCCGTGCTGGTGCTCGATCTCTGACACGTCGGGCGCGCCGACATGCCGCGGCGCCGATCCAGCGACGGGCCGATGCACCGGTGCGCTGGAAGCCGATGCAGGCCGACGCCGGCGCGCCCCATCGGCCGCTCATCGCGCACCACCCGAGCGTCACTCGTCGAAGCGCTCGACGATCTCGGCGAGCAGCGCACGCATCCACGCGTTGCCTTCGTCCTCGTGGAAATGCTCGTGCCAGTGCATCGTCACCGGCGCGGGCGGCAACGTGACCGGCAGCTCATACAGACGAAATGCGTTGTCGCGGTTCAGGATCTGCGCGAGCCGCTTCGGCAGCGTCGCATACAGATCGGTGACCGACAGCACGCTCGGCAGCGCGACGAAGTGCGGCACCTCGAGCGCGATGTTGCGGCCCACGCCCTGCGCGCGCAACGCGTCGTCGAGCGCGTGGTGGCTGTGCTCGACCGATTTCACGTTGACGTGCGCGGCGCGCACGAACTGGTCGAGGCTCAGCGCGGCAGCCGCCGGCAGCCCGCGCCGGCGCCCCGTCATGCACACGTAGGTTTCCTCGAACAGCAACTGGTGGCGCGTGCGCGGCATCAGCTCCGGCAGGTTGCCGATCGCGAAATCGAGCCGGCTCGCGCGCAGCGCCTCCTCGATCTCCTCCACCGGCAGCGGCTGCACGCTGAGCGTCACGCGCGGCGCGCGCTCGCGCAGCGCCTGGCAGATCGCCGGCAGGTACGCCATCTCGCCCGCATCCGACAGCGACAGCCGGAACGTGCGCGTGCTGGCGGCCGGATCGAAGCGCTCCGCATAGCGCAGCGCGACGCGGACCATGTCGAGCGCCTTGCCGACGATGCCGGCGAGTTCCAGCGCGACCGGCGTCGGCTGCATGCCCAAACGCGTCCGCACGAACAGCGGATCGTCGAACAGCGTGCGCAGCCGGCCGAGCGAATAGCTGACGGCCGGCTGCGACAGCGCGAGCCGCTCGCCGGCCTTCGTCAGGCTGCGTTCCTCGACGATCGCCTGGAAAACGCGCAACAGGTTCAGATCGAGATGATCGACCGACGTCATCGTGACCTCCATCATTTGCCGTATTTATTTGATCATCGATTTTAGATCAATTTGACCGATATGTAGCAGAAGACGAGACTGGTCCCTGGACGCTGCGCACGGCGCGGCCCGATTTTCGCGACTCTTTCCCCACGACGACGATGAGCGACATTGCCTACCAGACGATCGACACCCGCGCGTTGCATGGTCTCGCGCAGCCCGACCGCATCGCGCCCGCGATGTATCACGATCCCGCGCTGTTCGAAGCCGAACTCGACCGCATCTTCTACCGCACCTGGATCTGGGTCGCGCACGCCAGCGAACTGCCGAACCCGGGCGACTTCATCACGACGACGATCGGCCGCCAGCCGGTGATCGTCGTGCGCGACAAGACCGGCGAGATCAACGTGCTGCAGAACCGCTGCCGCCATCGCGGCGCGACCGTGTGCGAATCGCACAAGGGCAACGCGAAGGGCTTCACGTGCCCGTATCACAGCTGGTCGTACGCGCTCGACGGCACGCTGCGCGCGCTGCCGTACGGCGACGGCTACGAAGGCGTGTGCGACAAAGGCGACCTGCCGCTCGTGAAGCTGCGCGTCGGCGTGTACCAGGGGCTGATCTTCGCGAGCTTCAACGATGCGATCGAACCGCTCGAGGATTTCCTCGGCGGCGCGAAGCCGTGGATCGACCTGTTCATGAAACAGGGCGCCGGCTACCCGATCAAGGCGAACGGCGAACACAAGTTCAAGTTCAAGGGCAACTGGAAGATCCAGCTCGAGAACACCACCGACCTCTATCACTTCCCGGTCGTGCACAAGTCGTGGATGAAGTCGATCGACGACGAGACGGCCGCCGCGATCACGAGCTTCATGACGAGCGAGCACGCGTTCTGCCGCGGGCTCGGCAACGGCCACAGCCTCGCGGTGCTGATGCCGGAGTTGATCGATCTCGACGAGGACGACGGCGCGCCGCTGCCCGAGCGTTTCGCGCCGCTCGCCGCGAAGCTCGCCGAGCGCCATGCGCCGGACGAAGTGCGCCGCATCGTGCGCTCGCTGATGGGCGTCGGCTTCAACCTGAACCTGTTCCCGAACCTGGCGCTGTCGATGGCGTTCTTCCGCGTGCTGCGGCCGATCTCCGCGAACGAAACGGAGATCCGCCACGTCGCGCTCGCGATGGACGGCGGCCCCGACGAAGCGAACCGCGAGCGGCTGCGCATCCACGAGCACTTCCAGGGCCCGTTCGGCTTCGGCAGCCCCGACGACGCGGAAGCCTGGGAGCGCGTGCAGCGCGGCGCGCACGCGGGCCCCGACGTACCGATCCTCGTGAATCGCGGGCTGAACCGGGAGACGACCGCCGCGAACGGCGAAAAGACCGCGCATGCGACCGACGAAACCGGCATGCGCGAGGCCTACCAGCAATGGCGCAAGATGATGGAGCAACAATGATGGACGACCGCAACGCCCTCTTTTCCGAGCAGACCTTCGCCCGCGCGGTCGAATTCGTGTGGCGCGAAGCCGAGATGCTCGACCGCCGCGACTACCGCGCGTGGCTCGACCTGTGGGACCGGTCCGGGCACTACGTGGTGCCGATCGATCCCGACACGACCGATTTCGCGGCGACGCTGAACTACGTGTTCGACGACCAGGACATGCGCGAGAAGCGCGTGCAGCGGATGGTGTCCGGCTATTCGGCGTCGGCGACCGACGCGGCGCGCACGGTGCGCACCGTGTCGCGCTTCACGCTGGAGAGCGGCAGCGCCGATACCGTCGAGCTGAAATCGGCGCAGGTCGTCGTCGCGTACAAGCGCGGCGTCGCGACGCTGTTCGCGGCCGACGTCACGCACAAGCTGCACGTCGATGCCGACGGCGAGATGCGGATCGCGGAGAAAGTCGTGCGCTTGATCGACTCGACCGAAGCGCTGAGCGCCATCGGCTTCCTGCTGTAAGCCCTGACCGGTTCAACGTCGCCAACGCAATGGTGAACCGGGCACCTTCACCTGTGAGCGGCTGCCGGTTCGCCGCCGCCAACGCAAAGGTGAGCCGGTCACCTTCACCTTTGCGCGGCCCACCGGTTCGCCATCGCCTGCGCAACGGTGAGCCGGTCACCTTCACCTTTCCGGACGACCATGCCCACACTCGAAGTTTTCCTGCCGGCCGGCCACGATGCCGCGCGCAAGGCCGAACTGATCGCCAGGCTGACCGGTGCGACCGTCGACGCGATCGGCGCACCGATCGAATCGGTGCGCGTGTTGCTCACCGAACTGCCGGCGACGCATATCGGCCTCGGCGGCCGCAGCGCCGCGGACGGCGCGCCGCCGTCGCTGCCGGTGATCGTCGCGATCCTGATCGCCGGCCGCACCGACGAACAGAAGCGCGCGCTGATCGCCGCGCTGTCCGACGCGGGCGCGAACGTGCTCGACGCGCCGCTGCAGGCGACGCGCGTGATCATCAAGGACATTCCGAACACGGACTTCGGCATCGGCGGCCAGACCGCGCGGGCGCTGGGGCGCTGACCATGCGCCGCGCGCCGCTGCCCCGTCGTGACGCCGCGCAGCCGCTAGGCGGACGCGTCGGCGAGCGGCAGCGTCACGCGGCAGTCGAGCCCGCCGCCTGCGGCCGGACTCGCGGCGATCTGCCCGCCGTGGCGCGTGACGATGCTCTTGCACAGCGACAAGCCGATCCCGTTGCCGCCGGCCTTCGACGACGAGAAGCCGTCGAACAGCCGGTCGTGCGCGCCGGCCTCGATGCCCGGGCCATTGTCGATCGCACGCAACTCCGCGTGGCCGGCCACGTTCGCGGTGCCGAGCGTCAGCGTGCGCGGCAGCCGCTCGCAACTGGCGAATGCCTCGATCGCATTGAACGCGAGATTCAGGATCACCTGCCCGATCAGCACGCGTTCGCAGCGGATCGGCAGCGGTGCGTCGGCCTGCACGATCGCGACCGTCACGCCAGCCTCCTTCGCGCGCAGCTCGATGAAGTACGCGACGTCCGCGAGGATGTCGCGCAGGTCGGCCCGCGCGACGACCGGCTCGCGCTTCACGATGAATTCGCGCACGCTCTTGATGATCAGCGCCGCATGCTCGGCCTGCCGGTCCGCGCTGCGCAGCCCCCAGATCGCGTCGTCGACGGCGCCGTCGCCGTTCAGCCGCCGCACCGCGCCTTCGATGAAATTGCGCACGGCCGCGAGCGGCTGGCTCAACTCGTGCGCGATCACGGTCGCCATCTCGCCCATCGCGTTGTAACGGCCCGCGTATTCGAGCATGCGCGCTTCGGCGCGCCGCGCGTCCTCGATCGCGACTTCGTCGCTCACGTCGCGGAACTGCACGAGCAGCCCGTCGAGATCGTCCTCGATCTCGACCTGCCGGCACAGGATGCGCAGCCAGCATGCCGAGCCGTCGCGCCGCACGATCCGGTAGCGTTGCGGTGCGGACGGGTGCGCCGACGGTGCGTCGCGCAACTGCGCGACGAGCCGGTCGCGATCGGTCGAGGAGCAGTAGTCGAGCACCGCGCCGAGCGGCTCGTCGGGTGCGAGCCCGAGCACGCGGCGGCCCGACTCGCTGATGAACTGCACGCCGCCGTGCGGCGTCACGACCGCGATGCCTTCGTCGAGATCCTGCATGAACTCGCGCAGCCGCGCCTCGTAGCGGCGCAACTGCTGGCGGACCGCCTCCTCCGCGCTGATGTCGCGGAACTGCACCATCACGACGTCGCGCCCGCGCAGCGGCACGTAGGTCGCGGTGGCCTCGGACAGCATGTCGACGCCGGTACGCGAGCGATAGCACCACTCGTACACCTGCGGCCCGTCGACGAGCGCGCGATCCCATGCGCTCACCGCGATCTCGCGGCGGTACTTCGGCTCGGGACGCGTCATGTCCGGCGCCTTCAGCGGCAGCAGTTCCTCGACCGAAAAGCCGAGCGCGATGCACGCGGCGCGATTCGCCCACACGATTGCCCTGGTGTGCGCGTCGTGCAGCAGCACGCAGGTCGTCAGCGCGTCGAGCAGCCGGTGGAAATCGTCTTCGTCGGGAAAACTCATGATCGGATTCGGAAGAAGGCGCGCGGCGTCGCGCGGCCGGAAACCCAACATAGCACCGGCGCGCGCCGATCGCATCTGAAGATTTCTTTAGGCCGGCACGGAGCGTCACCAGTCGCGCGGCCCAACGCACCAATTGCTGCGTGTTTTCGGCGTTTCTAGACTGGTTGCATCGTCTGGCTCCCCGCAACCGACACAGAAATCGCCCCCCATCCCCAGGAGACAACCATGCCGCAAGCCGCCCTCGCCATCGAATCCGCGCCGACCTCGCCGCCCGCGGCCTCTCCCGCGGCCGGGCAGTTGTCGGCGCTCGACGCGGTGCTCGAAACGGTCGCCGCGCGCCGCGAGGAATTCGACCGGCTGTCGCACGTGCCGCGCGACGTGATCGCGCTGTTCAAGCAGGCCGGCATCTATCGCGCGGGCACGCCGCGCCGCTTCGGCGGCGATGCGCTCGCGCCGACCGCGTTCCTCGACATGATCGAACGGATCGCGACCGCCGACGGTTCGGCCGCGTGGGTCGCGAGCTTCGGCTCCGCGAACGTCTACCTCGCCGCGCTGCCGCTCGAGACCCAGGCCGAGCTGTACGCGGGCGGCCCCGACCAGGTGTTCGCGGGCGGCCTGTTCCCGGTGCAGCCCGCGCAGGACGCGCCGGGCGGCTGGCGCGTGAACGGCACGTGGAAATTCGCGAGCGGCTGCAAGGGCGCCGACTGGCTCGGCGTCGGCATCGCCGTGCCGGGTGTGCAGGACGCCGCACCGAACAAGCCGCGCACGGCCGTGTTCCGCGCCGCCGAGGTCGAGATCGTCGAGAACTGGAGCGTGGTCGGCATGCAGGGCACCGGCAGCCACGACCTGCGCGTGAACGACCGCTTCGTGCCCGAGGCGTGGACCTTCGTACGCGGCGGCGAACCGACCGTCGACGAACCGCTGTACCGCTATCCGACCGTCGCGTATGCGGCGCAGGTGCTGGCCGTCGTCAACCTCGGCCTCGCGCGTGCGGCGCTCGACGTCGTGAATCGCATGTCCGGCGGCCGCCAGACGACGACCGGCGCGCCGCGTCTGGCCGATCGCGCGTATTTCCGCATCGAGCTCGCGAAGGCCGAGGCGCAACTGCGCTCGGCGCGCGCGTTCTTCTACGATGCGACCGACTCGGTGTGGCAATCGATCCTCGCGGGCAACCCGGTAACGCCCGACCAGGTCAGCCTGCTGCGGCTCGCGGCCACGCAGATCGCCCGCGAAGGCGCGAGCGTCGTCGAACGCGCGTACCGCCTCGGCGGCACGGCGGCGATCTACCGGTCGCATCCGCTGCAGCGGCTGCTGCGCGATGCGATGGTCGTCACGCAGCACGCGTTCCTCGCCGAAGGCAATTTTGACGGCGCGGGCGCGGTATTCACCGGCGTCGCACCGTTTCCCGGTTATCTGTAACCTGCATCGACCGACGCTTTTGACGAACGCGCATGAAGCCGAACCGGTCGCGCCGTCGCCGGCCGGCTCATGCGCCCGCCTGATTTCTCTGGAGAACCCGATATGTCCGATTCGAATCCGCTGCCGCTGCGCGTCCTGTTCTGCTGCGGCGTGTCGCAGAATTTCTTCGACCTGCCGCGCGAGCAGATCGGCGAAGTGTGGCAGGCGTACGGCGCGATGCTCGCGGCCGTCGAAGCGATGCCCGGCGTGCGCGTGCTCGGCGTGATGGACGACGACCGCCTCGTGGTCGGCCAGGCCGACGGCGCGCCGTGGACCTTCTACATCATGGCCGACGTCGCCGATTTCGACACGACGGTCGCCGTGTGCAACCTGTACCGCACGACGCCCGTCGGCGAATACAACCTGTGGCGCTACGGCAAGATCGAGGCGCGCGTGGGCCGCGCGCTGACCGTGCCGCCGGCCGCGAAGCCCGCGGCGTGAGGCGCGCGATGACCGACCTGTCCCCTGCCGCGATCGACACGCTCGTGCAGCGCGTCGCGGCGCTCGATGCCGAGCGCGCGGTGCGTGCGACGCTCACGCGCTACATGGCGCTGTGCGACGTCCCCGCAGACGCCGGCGCCGGCCCGTCGCTCGCCGACCTGTTCACGGCCGACGCCGTGTGGGAAGGCATCGGCCTGCAATACGCGCGGAAGTTCGGCCGCCTCGAAGGCCCCGCGGCGATCGTCGCGATGCTCGGCCGCTACCTGCCGCCCGATCCGCATTTCGCGGCGAACCTGCACTTCCTGACGTCGGAGTCGATCGAGATCGGCGCCGATCGCGCCAGCGCGCGCGGCCGCTGGATCATGCTGCAGGCGTCGCGCTACGCCGACGGCTCGGCCGAACTGATCGCCGCGCGGCTGACCGTCGATTTCGCGCCGGCAGCCGACGGCGCCACCTGGCTGATCCGCCATTTCCGCACCGAACGCGTGCTCGACGGCCCGTGGCCGCTCGCCGCCGCGCCACGGTCCTGATGTTTCCCGCTGCTTTCGCACGATACCGACCATGACAGGCTTCATCGACACCTTCACGCTCGGCGGCCCCGGCCCGACGATCGCGATCAAGGACACGATCGACATCGCAGGCCACCCGACCCGCGCGGCGAGCCGCGCGCTCGCCGATGCGCCGCCCGCCGCGCAGCACGCGGACGTGGTCCGCCTGCTGCTCGACGCCGGCTGGCAGATCGCCGGCAAGGCGAACATGCACGAACTCGCGTTCGGCATGACCGGCATCAACGACTACACGGGCACGCCCGTCAATCCGCAGGATGCCACGCGCATTCCCGGCGGCTCGTCGAGCGGCTCCGCGTCGCTCGTCGGGCTCGGCGCCGTCGATGCGGCGCTCGGCACCGATACCGGCGGCTCGATTCGCGGGCCGGCCGCGTGCTGCGGCGTGGCCGGGCTGAAACCGACGTTCGGCCGCGTGTCGCGGCGCGGCGTCGCGCCCGCCGACACGACGCTCGATTGCGTCGGGCCGTTCGCACGCGAGATGCGCACGCTCGTCGCGGTGATGGCCGCGATCGCGCCGGGCTTCGATCGTGCGCAGGCGACGGCTGCCGCGGCAGGCTGCACGGTCGCGCAACTCGTCGTCGACGCCGACCCGGCGATCGCCGCCGCGCTCGATGCGGCCGTTCGCGCATCGGGCCTGCGCGCGCACACGGTCGTGCTCGACGAAATGCCGGCCTCGTTCGCGGCCGGGCTGACCGTGATCAATGCGGAAACGTCGCGCGCGTTCGGCCATCTGGTCGAAACGGGGCGGCTCGGCGCCGATCTCGATGCACGACTGCGCATGGCCGCGACGACGACACCGGCCGCGCTCGCGGAAGCCGAAGCCGTGCGCGCACGCTTCACCGCGCAGGTCGACGCCGCGCTCGAACACGCGGACGTGCTGGTGCTGCCGACGCTGCCCGCGCTGCCGATCACGCTGCAGCAGGCCCGCGACGGCGTATCGGTGATCGCGATGTCGTCGCTGATCCGGCCGTTCAACCTGAGCGGCCATCCAGCGTTGAGCCTGCCGCTACCGCTCGCCGGTTCACCGCTGAAGGCCGGCTTGCAGATCGTCGGTCGCAAAGGCGCGGACGAGCGGGTCTGCGCGATCGCGGCCCACTTCGAAGCGGCGCTCGCCGCATGAACCACGATGCGGGCGCCGCTTCCATCGGCGTGCGCCCGCGAACCACGGAATTCCACACCATGTCAGATCGAGTCGTTCTCGTCACCGGCGCCGCGCGCGGGCTCGGCGCCGTCATCGCCGAACGCTTCCATGCGGCCGGCTATCGCGTCGCGCTGGCCGACATCGCCGCCGACGCCGTTCACGCGCATGCACGCGAACTCGACCCGGGCGGCGCACGCGCGATCGCGCTGCCGCTCGACGTCACGTCCAAACGCGATTTCGAAGCGGCGCGCGATGCGCTCGTCGCGCGCTGGGGCACGGTCGACGTGCTCGTCAACAACGCAGGCGCGTCGAAGGTCGTACCGGCGATGGAGATCACCGCCGAGCAGTTCGACCAGGTGATCGACGTGAACCTGCGCAGCGTGCTGTTCGGCTGCCAGGTGTTCGGCCAGTACTTCGCGCAGCGCGGCGCGGGCCGCATCGTCAACATCGCATCGCTCGCCGGGCAGAACGGCGGCTCGGCGACGGGCGCGCACTATGCGGCCGCGAAAGGCGGCACGCTGACGCTGACGAAGGTGTTCGCACGCGATCTCGCCGCGCACGGCGTAACCGTCAACGCGATCTCGCCGGGGCCGCTCGATCTGCCGATCGTGTACGAAAGCGTCGCGCCTGAAAAACTGCGTCAGGTGCTCGCGAGCCTGCCGGGCGGCAAGCTCGGGTCGGCCGGGTTCGTCGCGGATGCCGCCGTGCTGCTCGCGTCGGGCGACGCGCATTTCGCGAACGGCGCATGCTGGGACATCAACGGCGGGCTGTACATGCGCTGAACGCGCCGGGCCTCATCGCGACGATTCGCCGTCGTCGCCCCATACGACCATCACATCGCGCACCAGCGCGGCGATCGACGTCGCGCCGAGCTTCTCCTTGATGCTCGCGCGATGCACGTCGACCGTCTTCACGCTGATCGACAGATCCGACGCGATCTGCTTGCTGCCCTTGCCGTCCACGACGCCGCGCAGCACTTCCTTCTCGCGCGCGGTCAGCGCATCGAGCCGCTGGCGCAGCTCGCGGTGGCGCTGGCTCACCGCGTGCCGCTGCTGCGCGAGCCGCAGCGCACGCTGCACGCGCTCGAGCATCTGCTGCGAGTTGTACGGCTTCTCGACGAAATCGATCGCGCCGTTCTGCAACGCACGCACCGACATCGGAATGTCGCCATGCCCGCTGACGAAGATCACCGGCAGCGTCGCGCCGCGTGCATTCAGTTCGGCCTGCACGTCGAAGCCGCTTTTCTCCGGCATCCGCACGTCGAGCACGAGGCAGGCGGGCAAGTTCACGTCGAAGCGCGCGAGAAAGTCGGCGGCGTTCGCGAATCCTTCGGATGCGATGCCGACCGATTCGAGCAGCCACGCGAGCGACGTCCGCATGCCGCTGTCGTCGTCGACGATGTATACGATCGGTGCGGGTGACGTCATCGCGGGTGTCTCGCTGAATATCGGTATCGGTATCGCACGCGCCGCGCGGCAAACCGGTGGCCGGCATGTCGCGAGCGTCGTTCGCTGGGGGTGTGCGGCACATCATAACGAGCCGAAAACCCGCTGCAAACCCCTGCACGTGCCGCACGAACGCGCAATCGCGGTTTTTTTCACACGCGGCGGCACGCATCTAGGTAGAACCTTTAGACGCGTTGGCGGCAACGCCATCCCGATCGCCAATCGTGCGAATGGTCGGCCGCATTTTCGCGACGTACGCTTGGGTCATCGTCGGCGATCCGGCGCCGCGCTCGCCGCGCTGCATCGTTCGCCGCTTTCGTCCAACCAGGAGCGCCCATGTCTTCCACGACCGATATCCAGCGACCGGCGCGCGTCGAACCGACCGACGCGCAGAAGGCCTTCCGCCAGGCGATGGCTCACCTCGGCGCGGCCGTCAACGTGATCACCACCGCCGGGCCGCACGGCCGCTGCGGGATCACCGCGAGCGCCGTATGCTCCGTCACCGACGCGCCGCCGACGCTGCTCGTGTGCCTGAACCGGTCGAGCGCGATGCACGCGACCTTCGAGCGCAACCGTCAGGTGTGCATCAACGTGCTGCCGGCCGAGCACGAACTGCTCGCGCGACACTTCGCGGGGCTCACCGACCTGCCGATGGAACAGCGTTTCCAGTTGCCCGTGTGGGATCGCGGCGAACAGGACGTGCCGGTGCTGCGCGACGCGCTCGCGAGCCTGCAGGGCACGATCGCCGAAATGAAGGAAGTCGGCTCGCATTCGGTGATGTTCATCGAGGCGACGTCGATTCGCGTGCGCGACGACGGCGACAGCCTCATCTACTTCAGCCGTGCGTTTCATCGCGTGTCGCGTACCGCCTGCGTGCGGTGACGGGCGCCTGACTACGCGGACGTGCTGCGCAGCGCGCGCTGCCCGGCCGCGAACGCGGCACCCGCGAACAGCGTCAGCGCGGAATACACGAGCCCGCGCGCGAGCCCCGCGCTGTCCGACACCCAGCCGATCGCGACCGGCCCCGCGATCTGCCCGAATGCGAAGACCGTCGTGAATGCGCTGATCCCCTTCGCCCAGCCGTCGGGCGGCAGGTTGTGCCGCACGAAGGCCGTCGTCGACGCGACCGCCGACAGGAACGTCGCGCCGAACAGCAGGCCCGACGCGAACGCGGCGGCCGGGTGCACGAATAGCGCGGGCATCAGCGTCGCGACGCCGAGCAGCGCGTTGAGCACGGCGAGCGCCTGGCCGCCGCGCATCCGGTCGAGCAGCCCCGACCACAGCCGCGCCGACACGATGGTCGCGATCCCGAGCATCACGTAGAACGCGGCGACCACCGTGCCGCTCATCCCCGCGCCGCGCAGCAGTGCGACGATGAACGTCATGTAGCCGATGTAGCCGACGCCGAACAGCCCGTAGCCGGCCAGCGCGAGCGCGAAGCGGGCCGGGCTCGCGCTCGCCGCCGGTTTCGCGCCGTCGGTCTGTCTGACCGGCGCCGCATGCGCATGCTCGATGCGGCGCGCAGCCGACACGGCCACCGCCGAGAACAGCACGCACGCCGTCGCGAGTGCGAACCACGCGGGCTGCCAGCCGTGCACGCGATGCACGAGCGTGGCCGGCACGAGCAGCGACGACGCGACGATGCCCCATCCGGTGCCGCCGTAATAGAGGCCGAGCAGCAGCCCTGCGTCGCGCGGCGACGCGGACGCGAGCCGCGCGGCCAGCACACCGCCGCTGATGAAGATCAACGCACTGCCGATACCTGTGGCCAGCCGCTGCGCCAGTAGCGCGTGCATGTCCGACGTGAGCCCGCCCGCGGCCATCAGCACGGCGGTCAGTGCGCAGCCGGCCGCGAGCAGCGTGCCCGCGCGCCAGCGCCGCGACAACAGCGGGAATGCCAGCGCGCCGATCAGGTAGCCGGCCGCGTTCGCCGTGTTCAGCGCGCCGGCCTGCGCGAAGGTCCAGCCGAGATCGGCTTTCATCGGCGGCAGCAGCAGCGCATATGAAAAGCGTGCGAGGCCGAGCGCGATCGCGCTGCCGAGCGACAGGCAGATCGCGAGTCGCCACGCGGCCATGCGGCCGGGATCGGTTGCGCCGGCGTCCGGCCGCGAGCGGCCGGCACGCTCCGGTTGCGGCACTGCGCGCATCGGGGTGTCTCCATCGTTGTTCGATTGCGGGGCTTGCGCCACCGTCGGTCGATCATACTTGAGCCGCCGTGAACCGGTGCGGTGGCGACAAAAACCCGACGGCCGGCGCAGGCACGCACGATCACGCTCGCCCGAGCCCGGCTGCAAACGCCGTCAGCAGCGCGCGTCCTTCTTGCCATTCCCCCAACCCGGAAGCCGCGTTCAGATGGCCGCGCGCGCCGAGCTGCAGCGGCGTCGCGCCCTGTTGCGTGACCCATTCGAGCGCTCGCCCGGACGGATCGTACGGATCGTCCGCGCTCGCGATCGCCAGCACCGGCACGCGCCCGAACCGGCCGCGCGGCAGCTTCGCGAACGCGGCGGCGGCCACCGGAAAACGCGGCCCTGCCGGGTCCGGCACGGCGACGAGAAACGCGCCGCGCACCGCGCGCGCCGACGCGGCATGCCAATGCGCGAACAACAGACAGCCCAGCGAATGACCAATCACGAACGGAGGCGCGCCGGCGTTCGCCACGGCCTCGTCCAGCGCCGCCGTCCAGTCGGCCAGGTCGGGCGCATCCCACGACTCAGGCGCGATGCGCGCGGCGCGGGGAAACGCGGTCTCCCAATGACTCTGCCAATGATCCGGTCCCGAATTGCCGATACCCGGCACGATCACGATCGCTTGCTCCATCACGCCCTCCATCAACGAAAGCCGGCAGTGTGACGGGGCGCCGGTCGGCATGGAATGGCAAGTCATCGGTTATTGAGACAAAATGCCGATGAATCAACGGTACCGGAGGACCGTCATGCCGGACGAAGCACTGGATCGCCTGGATCTTGCGATCCTCGAGACCCTGCAGGACAACGCGCGAACGCCGCTGTCGGAAGTGGGCCGGCGCATCGGGCTGTCGCAGCCCGCGACGTCGGAGCGCGTCAAGCGGCTCGAAGAACGCGGCATCATCGCGGGCTACGGCGCACGGATCGATCCGGCGGCGCTCGGGCTGGGCATGATGGCCATCATCCGGCTGAAGACGACTCACGAGCACATCAAACCGGCGCTGCGCACGTTTGCCGACATGCCGCATGTCATCGAAGTCCATCGCATGACCGGCGACGATTGCTTTCTGCTGAAGGTGCTGGTGCCGACACCGGGCCAGCTCGAAACGCTCATCGACGCGATTGCGCGCTTCGGCGCGGTCACGACTTCGCTGGTGCTGCGCTCCGAACCGACCAAGGCGATCGGCAAGGCGTTGCTCGGATGACGCTCGCGTGCGAACCGCGCGCGGTGCGTGACATCGCGGACCGGTTCGATCGCGGATTCGAACGCCACGCGAATGCGTATGCGGCTTTCGTCAATGACATAAAACGCAGCAATCCGGACAATTGAATTCGAATTAAAAATAGCCGAATTCATTTCGTCGATCCGGATTCCGTCCTCTAAAAAAATGATGCGTGATCTGTCGCCCGTTTTATCCGGTTTTTCCAGTATGTGAAGCGCAAACGCTGCGTGTTTAGCACGTGTCGGCTAAAAACATGGCAACGCATTGCATTCGAAAATTCGTCAGACTAATATCGACGCCACTTGTCCGGGATTCACAAAATGCCGAACGAGGAGCGGCAATTTTTTTGTCGCGCTTTCATGTTGAATCACTCATGTTCACCACAGGAGAATTGACATGCAGGAAACCCAGCAAATCGAATTGCTTGACTGGATGCAGGAAGACACGCACCCCGAGGCCGTCGACATGATGGTCGAGGACGCCGTGGTGCCGTTCGGCACCGCGCTCTGGCCGGTCTGAGCGGGCCACCCGTTCTCGCGGAAGGGCCTCGGCCCTTCCGCCGCTTCCGGAGATACGCATGCTGAACCTGCACCGCGCGCTCGGTTTTCACCCGGCGCTGCGCGCCAAGCTGGCCCGCGGCGAATCGGGAAAACTGCTGGTCGGCTATGACACCCGCAACCGCGACATCGCGTTGCGCGCCTTTTCCGCCCTGCCCGATTCGCTCGACGCGACCACCCTCTGCCTCGAAAGCACCGCGCCCGCCGACATCGCCGTCGCGCTCGACAACGCCGACCTGTTCGTGCTGCTGTACGACTCGTCGTGCCTGCCGACGCCGTCGCCGAGCGGGCCGCCGTTCCTCGCCGCGATCCGCCCCGCGATCGTCGAACACTGGAGTAAATCGGTTTTATTCAAGGATTACGGCCCGCACCTCGACGAGGCGTTCGCCGAATCGCTCGACGACATCGCCGCCCGCAACGGCCGGCTGATCGAGGCGGCCTCGCGCGCGTCGCAGATCCGCTTCATCGACGAAGCCGGCAACGCGCTGACGGGCGCGCTCGCGCCGGACCAGAAATGGACGAGCGTGGACGGCATGGGCAACCTCGACGTCGTGCCCGGCGAGATCGCGACGCACGTGACGGACCTGAACGGCACCGTCGTGTTCAGCGGCACGTTTCTCGGCACCGTGCCGTTCGCGATCAAGTACAAGGTGGCCGAGCGGCTCGCGACGCTGCATGTCGAACACAGCACGATCGTCGATTTCGACACCGACGATGCGGGCTTCCGGCGCGACTTCTCGACCTATCTGGACCGGCACGCGAATCACCGGCGGATCGAGGAATTCGGCATCGGCACGAACCTCGGCATCCGCGGCCTGTACGGCCGCAACGCGGGATTCGAGGAACGCCATCCGGGCCTGCATCTCGGCCTCGGCGGCGGCGAAAACGGCAGCCACCATCTGGACCTGATCTTCGCGCGCGGCACGCTCGCGCTCGACGAGCGGATCGTGTTCGACGGCGCGTTCGCCGTCTGACGCGGCGCGCAGGTGACTCAGGCTTCGGCGGCGGCCGCGTCGCCGAGCCACTTGAACATCACGAGGCAGTCGACGAAGCCGAGCCGCGCGTGACGGTATGCGCGCGGCAGCCGGCCGACGATCTCGAATCCCAGCTTCTGCCACAGCGCGACCGCGACCTCGTTGGTCGCGACCACCGAATTGAACTGCATCGCGAGAAAACCGTGCTCGCGCGCGACCTGCTGCGAGTGCTCGCACATCAGGCGCGCGACGCCGCGGCCGCGCGCGGCCTCGTTCACCATGTAGCCGCAGTTGCTCACGTGCTTGGCCGGCCCGGCCGCATTCGCCTTCAGGTAATACGAGCCGAGCACCACGCCGTCCTCCTCGGCGATCCACGTACAGAGCGGCGCGTCGAGCCACAGTGCGCGTGCCGCTTCGGGCGTCGACTCGGGATCGAATGCGTAGGTTTCCTGAGCAGCGACGATGGCGCGGTAGGTCGGCCAGAAACGTGCGAAATCGTCGTCGGTCATCGGGCGGATCGTGATCATGCGGGGGGTCTCGTGAGGGTGATGTCAGCAGGCAAGGCAGGCGAACGAGCGATCGTACCGCGATTCATCGCGGGTCGCCCGTTCGCCGCGCCGCGCTGCGATACGCGCCCGGCGGTACGCCGTACCAGCGCTTGAATGCCTGCGAGAAACTGGACAGATCGCTGAAACCGAGCCGCTCGGCCACCTCCGCGAGCGACAGCCGCGCATCGGCGAGCAGCGTCTCGGCCATCGCGCCGCGCGCCTGCGCGAGCAGCGCGCGAAACGTCGTGCCTTCGTCCTGAAGCCGGCGCTTGAGCGTGCGCGGGCTCGTGTTCATCAGCCGCGCCATGTCCTCGAGCGAGAACGGCGCGCTGCCCGGCGTCGCGTTCAGGTACTGGCGCACCATCTCCGACGTGCCCACGCGTGCACGCCGCGCTTCGACGAGTTGGCCGCACATCTGCTCGCACATCGACACCGTCAGCGGATTCGCATGCGGCAGCGGCCGGTCGAGAAACGCGCGATCGAACTCGAGGCTGTTCGCACGCGCCGCGAACGTCGGCTCGATACCCGCGATGCGCGGCGCGACAAGCGCCGGCGAACGCGCGGCCTGCAGCGTGAAGCGCGACAACGCGAAATCGCCGCTGGCGATTTCCTGCAGCAGCACGGCCGCGGCCGTCATGTCGCGCTCGACGAGGAACCGGCTCAGGTCGGCGTCGAGTTCCGGCGCGCCGAAGTTGAGCACGCCGGTGTCAGCGGCCTCGCGGTACGTGATGACGGTGTACGCATACGTGAGCGGCAAAAAGCGCATCGCCAGCGCGAGCGCATCGCTCCCGGTCGCGCTCGCGATCAGCCCGTAGCCCCACACGCCGTACGCGGAGAAGTGATAACGCAGCCCGACCTCGAACCCGAGGCCCTGCGCCCGGCCGAGCGCGCGCAGCAGATTGCCGGTCAGCCGCAGTTCCTGCGCGGCCGTCACCTCGACTTTCGGGTCATCGAGCTGCGCGCTCGCGAGGCCGGTGCCGGCCAGCAACGTGGCAGGCGGCACGCCGCGTTCGTCGCCGAAATCGGCCAGCAGCCGGGCGCTGGCCGGACTCCGGGTGAAATCCCAGAAGCTCATGCGGAGAAACCCTCGAAGCGCCGATTTGGCCCAAATACTAAAACAATTGTCCCCAAGCAGCATTGGTGTTTTCCCACGCGGCCCGCACCATCGGCGTCATCCGGTCGTCGCCCGAACGACGCCATCGCCCCAGGAGGAGACACCATGCGACCGAGTCGCCCGATCGATCCCGCCGCCCGCTTCGCCCACCGGCGCGCCGCCCGTCCCCGCATGCCGACGTGCATCGCGTGACCCACCGATTACCGAGGAAAGGAGACGATTCCATGAGCAGGACTTTCGACTACATCGTGGTTGGCGGCGGGTCGGGCGGCTGCGTCGTCGCGGGGCGGCTGACCGAGGACCCGGCCGTGACCGTCTGCGTGCTCGAAGCCGGCGGCCGGGGCGACGGCGCGGTCGTCAACGTGCCGACCGGCGCGGTCGCGATGATGCCCACCCGCCTGAACAACTGGGCCTTCGACACGGTGCCGCAGCCGGGGCTCGGCGGGCGCATCGGCTATCAGCCGCGCGGCAGGACGCTCGGCGGTTCGTCGGCGATCAACGCGATGGTCTATATCCGCGGCCATCGCGTCGATTACGACGGCTGGGCCGCGCTCGGCAACGAAGGCTGGGCATACGACGACGTGCTGCCGTACTTTCGCCTGAGCGAACACAACGAGCGCTTCGACGATGCGTGGCACGGCCGCGACGGCCCGCTGTGGGTCAGCGACCTGCGCACCGGCAACCCGTTTCACGCGCGCTATCTGGAAGCCGCGCGACAGGCCGGCTTGCCGCTCACCGACGATTTCAACGGCGCGCAGCAGGAAGGCATCGGGATCTACCAGGTCACGCAAAAGCACGGCGAACGATGGAGCGCGGCACGCGCGTACCTGCTGCCGCACGTCGGGCGACGCGACAACCTGACGGTCGAGACGCATGCGCAGGTGCTGCGCATCCTGTTCGACGGCACGCGCGCAACCGGCGTCGAAGTGCGGCAGCACGGCGAAATCCGCACGCTGCGCGCGCGGCGCGAAGTCGTGCTCGCGGCCGGCGCGCTGCAGACACCGCAATTGCTGATGCTGTCGGGCGTCGGCCCGGGCAGTGCACTCCAGCAGCGCGGCATCGCGGTACGGGCGGACCTGCCGGGCGTCGGCCGCAACCTGCAGGATCATCCGGATTTCATCTTCGGCTACCGCACGCGCAGCGTCGACACGATGGGCGTATCCGTCCGCGGCGGGCTGCGCATGCTGCGCGAATTCGCGCGCTTTCGCCGCGAACGGCGCGGGATGCTGACGTCGAACTTCGCGGAAGGCGGCGGCTTCCTGAAAACGCGTGCCGATCTCGCCGCACCGGACATCCAGCTGCATTTCGTCGTCGCGCTCGTCGACGACCATGCGCGCAAGCCGCATGCCGGTCACGGGCTGTCGTGCCACGTCTGCCTGCTGCGGCCGCGCAGCCGCGGCTCGGTCACGCTGAACGGCACCGATCCGCTCGCGGCGCCGCGCATCGATCCCGCATTCTTCGACGATCCGCGCGATCTCGACGACATGGTCGCGGGCTTCCGCCTCACGCGTCGCCTGATGGACGCACCGGCACTCGCCAGCTGGACCACGCGCGACCTGTTCACCGCGAACGTGACGACCGACGACGAGATTCGCGACGTGCTGCGGCGGCGCACCGACACCGTCTATCACCCGGTTGGCACCTGCCGGATGGGACGCGACGCGCTCGCCGTCGTCGATCCGCAACTGCGCGTGCATGGCGTGCAAGGGCTGCGCATCGTCGATGCATCGGTGATGCCGACGCTCATCGGCGGCAACACCAATGCGCCGACGATCATGATCGCCGAGAAGGCCGTCGACCTGATGCGCGGCGTATGCCGCGTAGCGGTAGAGCCGCATGCCGAAGCAATCGTCAGGACAGCGACGGATTTCGACGCTACCCTTGCACCCCACGCCGCGCACGATACCGCCCAGCCCGAGGAAACCCGCCATGCCGTCGCCTGATCCTTCCCGTTCCGCCCGCGCCGCCACGCCGCTTGCCGCGATCATCATCGGCGCCGGCTTTGCCGGCGTCGGCATGGCGGTCGCGCTGCAACGCGCCGGCATTCACGATTTCGTGATCGTCGAACGCTCGCACGACGTCGGCGGCGTGTGGCGCGACAACCGCTATCCGGGCGCCGCGTGCGACGTGCCTTCGCACTTGTACTCGTTCTCGTTCGAGCCCAATCCGGCGTGGTCGCGCGTGTTCGCGCCGCAGCCTGAAATTCATGCGTACCTGCAACACTGCGCGCGCAAGTACGGCCTCGCGCGATATCTGCGCTTCGGCGCCGAAGTCGAACACGCACGCTACGACGAAGCCGGCGCGCTGTGGCACGTCACGCTGCGCGACGGCACGACGCTGAGCGCCGCGCTGCTCGTCAGCGGCACCGGCCAGCTGAGCCGCCCCGCCATGCCGGACCTGCCCGGCATCGACACGTTTCGCGGCCGTGCGTTTCACTCCGCACACTGGGATCACGATTACGCACTCGCCGGCAAACGTGTCGCCGTGGTCGGCACCGGCGCATCGGCGATCCAGTTCGTTCCGGCGATCGCCGGCGACGTGCGGCGCCTGACCGTGTTCCAGCGCTCGCCGGCCTATGTGATGCCGCGCCCCGACCGCGCGTATCGCCCGTGGGAAAAGGCGCTGTTTCGCCGGCTGCCGGCGGCGATGAAACTGCATCGCGCATCGATCTACCTGCACTACGAAGCGCGTGCGATCGCGTTCACGCGCCTGCACGGGTTGATGAAGGTCGCGGTCGGCCGGCCGTTTCGCAAGCTGCTCGCGCGCGACGTGCCGGACCCCGCGCTGCGCGCACGGCTCACGCCCGACTATCCGGTCGGCTGCAAGCGCATCCTGTTGTCGAGCGACTATCTCGCCGCGATGAGCCGCGACCATGTCGAGCTCGTCACGCAGCCGATCCGGCGCGTGACCGAGGACGGGATCGAAACCGCCGACGGCGTGCATCATCCCGTCGACGCGATCGTCTACGGCACCGGGTTCGCGGCGACCGAGTTCCTGTCGCCGATGCGCATCACGGGCCGCGGCGGCCTCGAACTGAACGATGCGTGGCGACGCGGCGCGCAGGCGTATCTCGGGCTCACCGTGCCCGGCTTTCCGAACTTCTTCATGCTGTACGGCCCGAACACCAACCTCGGTCACAACTCGATCGTCTACATGCTCGAAAGCCAGATCGCGCACGTGATGCGCTGCGTGCATGCGATGCGTCGCGACGGCGCGCGCGAGATCGACGTCGACGCGCGCCGCTACCGGCGTTTCAACGTGCACGTGCAGCAGCGGCTCGCAGGGTCGGTATGGAGCAATTGCAAGAGCTGGTACGTCGATGCGTCGGGACACAACAGCACGAACTGGCCGGGCTTCACGCTGACCTACCGGTGGATCACGCGCTTCACCGGCATGTCCGCGTACCGCTTGTCGCAACCGCTGCCCGCGGCGGCCGCGCCGCTGCACGGCACGATGGTCGCGCCGCCCGCCGGCAGACTCGAAGCCTTCACGGCCGCTTCGTTGCGCGGATTCCTGCGCGTCGCGTTCCGGCCGCTGATCGGGCCGCCGTTCGGCGCGCGCATGCAGCGCCGCGTCGTCACGCTGCTGTCGCCGCTGATGCCCGGCGCGGGCGGCACGCTGCGCTACCGCACGTCGGCGCAACGCGTGCCCGTCGAAGTCGTCGCGCCGAAGCGTGGCGATACGGGTGGCGCGATCCTCTATCTGCACGGCGGCGCGTTTTGTCTCGGCGGGCCGCATACGCATCGCGGCGTGACGACGCGCCTCGCGAACGACGCGGGCCTGCCGGTGTGGGTGCCCGATTACCGGCTCGCGCCCGAGCATCCGAGCCCGGCCGCGCTCGACGATGCACTGGCCGCCTACGATGCGATGCGCACGCAGGGCTATGCGCCGCACCGGATCGTGATCGCCGGCGACTCCGCCGGCGGCGCGCTGGCGCTGGCGCTCGCCATCGCGCTGCGCGAGCGCGGCGAGCCGGCTGCCGCCGCGCTGCTACTGATCTCGCCCGTGACCGACCCGGCGCTCGGCGGCGCGACGCTGGCCTCGCGCCGCCACGACGATCCGATGATCCGGCGCGGCTGGCTCGAACAGGGCCTGCGCTGGTATCACGGCACGGGGTCCGCCGCGGCGCGCGGCCCGCTCGACACCGACCTGCGCGGCTTGCCGCCGATGCTGATCCAGGCCGGCGACCAGGAAGTGCTGCTGTCCGATGCGCAGCGGCTCGCGGAGCATGCGCATGCGTGCGGCGTGCCGTGCCGGCTGGAGATTCATGCGGCGCGCTGGCACGTGTTTCATCTGCAGGCGTTTTATCTGCGCTCGGCGCGGGACGCGTTGCGTACGTTGGCGGGGTTTGCAGCGAAACGTGTCGCCTCGCCGGCATGACGATGAAGCGGCGACGTACGACGCTCGGCGCCGGCCCGAGCGTCGCACCCGCTTGCAACGAAGCGACACCGACTTGCGAAAACCGGCCGTTTATTTTTTTCCGCCGCATGCGGCCGTCATGATTTCCCGCAAACCCCGGTGCGTCACCGGGGCGAGCAACCACCCCACCCTGGCGGAGACATCATGAAAAGAAGGCACACCCTCGGCACGCTTGCGCTGCTCTGCGGCGTCGGCATCCAGTGCGCGACGTCGGCATGGGCCGACGAACCGAAGAAGGTCGCGTTCGTCGACACGGGCAACACCGGGCGCAGCGTGATGGCGGAAGCGATTGCCGGCCAGTTGATCGCGCAGCGCCACGCGCATGTCGCGGTGATTTCGCGCGCGGTCGACGAGGATCCGTACGACGAAAAGCCGGAGGAGAACGGCGTGATCCTGATGAAGCGCCGCGGGATCGACACGTCCGCGCATCGCGCGGCGCAGTTGAACGCGAACGACGTCAAGCATTCGGACGTCATCCTGACGATGACCGACAAGCACAAGGAAAAGGTGCTCGCGCTCTATCCGTCGGCGGCCGGCAAGGTGTTCACGCTGGCCGAGTACGCGAGCGGGAAACACGTCGACGTGCCCGACGCATGGGGCAAGCCGATCGACTTCTACGAATCGGTGACCGCGCAACTCGATACGTACATTCCGGCGGCGCTCGACAAGGTCGCGACCGCCGTGCCGGCGAAGCAGTAGCGCGGGAATCTGCCGGCTCGCGGTACACATCGCGAGCCGGCAAACCCTCCACCCAGTCGTTCCTCTCGCTCTCCGTCTCCGAGCGCATCCCCCCTCATCACGCCATCGATACCGGCCATTTGGCCGAATCGTCGCGCGCCCGACCGGATGAAACAATGATCGTCGTCCGGGAGGTCCGCTCCATGCCCTGACAGCCGAACCATGAAGACGCTGCATGCGCGTCGGCTGTGAAGCCATTGCATGCGACCCGATTCGTTCCATTGATTTTTTGTAGCTTACAAGTTACAATGCTCTCCAAGTTCGAACTGCTTCGCTATCAGCGCGACGACGGTCGCGAGCCTTTCACCGAATGGCTGAACGCCGTGCGTGACAAGCTCGCGCAGGCACGCATCCGCGAGCGCCTGCGCCGCGTGCAGACCGGCAATTTCGGCGACTGCGAGCCGGTCGGCGAAGGCGTGGCCGAACTGCGCGTCCATGTCGGCGCCGCTATCGCGTGTACTTCGGCCGGCACGACAGCGCCCTGGTGCTGCTGTTGTCAGGCGGCGACAAGGCGAGTCAATCCGACGACATCCGGCGCGCAAAGGAACACTGGTCGAACTGGAAACGGAGGCAAATGTGAACAAGCTCAAAGGCGCGGTATCGCACCACGACGCAGAGGTCGCCGAACTCGGCGCCGACCGCGAGCTCGCGGTCGCCTATCTGCGCGTCGCGATGGAGTCGCTCGACGACCCGGACAACCGCGCGGCCGGCCTGCTCGCGCTGCGCACGGTCGCGGAAGCGTATGGAGGGCTCGGCGCGGTCGCGGCCGAAGCCGGCATCAGCCGCGAATCGCTGTATCGCACGCTGTCCCCGAACGGCAACCCGACGCTGAAGACCCTGCTCGCGGTGCTCAAGACCGTCGGCCTGCGCCTGTCCGTCGTTCCCGCGCAGCCGTCGCACGCGTAAGGGGCGCACGGCACGCGCGGCCCCTCACGGCCTCACCATCCACACCAGCAGCATCTCGTCCGGCGCGACCGTCACTCCCGCCGGCCGATGCGCGATCGTCGGCTCGACCGCCAGCGCCTGCGCGATCGCCGCCGCATCGTCGATCGTCGTCGTGCGCACGATCGTCATCAGCCGCGCCGGCCGGCGCAGCGTCTCGCGATACAGCGCGCCGTACCACAGCGGCCGCATGCCGAGCGCATCCTGCAGCACGTACGGATAACGCCACAGCCGCAGCACGAAACGGCTTTCCGGGTGGGCCGGGTCGATATGGACGAACACGCGCCGCGTGCTTTCGCCATGCGTATAGCGCGGCAGCACGGGCAGCGTATCCGCCGGCGCCTGCGGCAACAGCCAGCGCAGCGCGGTGGCCGGCGACCACGGCGTCGCACGCTGCCAGCCGGCCTGCGCGAGATGCCGGTCGAGCGTGTCCGATGTCGCGCTCCATTGCAGCGGCAGATATTCCTCGCGGTCGCCGCCGATCTCGGTACGCCGCGTCGGCACGCGCTGCCAGCCGCCGCGCAGCCACTGATCGACGGTCATCGCGACCACGTCGCCGACATGCGGACGCGCCGCGCGATCGAGCTGCCATTGCGCGGGCACCGTCCATACGCCGGCCGTCGCGAGCACGACGACGACCGCGACGAGCGCGCCTCTCGGCTGCACATGCTCGCGCACGCGCCAGTACGCATAGGCGCCGGCGAGCAACGCGAACCACGCGAGCCCGAGGCTCCATCCGCCCAGCAGGCCCGACAACCACGTATCGCCGACGTACAGCCGCGCGAAACCGCCGAGCACGATCCACAGCACGACCGCGGTCACGACCGGAATGCGCCACAACGCGGGCCGGTCGCGCGTGAGCACCCAGCCGAGGCCGCTGCTCGCGAGGATCGCGAACGCGGCGTCGGCGTCGGGCAGCGCCACGTGCGGCGCGCCGGGCGGCAGGCTCGCGGGTGTCGCGCCCGGCACGCCTCCGCCGAACACCGGCACGAGCACGACGGCGACGCCGACCGTCGCGAGCCACCACGCAGCCGACAGCCAGCAGCGATGAATCATCAGCCAGACGAGAAACGCGGCCGCGACGATCAGCCCCGTGTCGTGCCCATGCAGCACGGCGAGCGCGCTCATCGCGGCGTCGACGGGCGGCGTGCGCAGGTTCTGCAGGAACGCGTACAGCGCGATGTCCGCGTGCATCAGCGGATCGTTCGCGACGACGTCCTGCACGATGCCCGCGAACAGCCACACACAGCCGATGAACAGCAGCGCGAGCACGGGCACCGCGCCCGGCAACCCGCGCAGGTACGCGATCCCGTCGTGCAGCCGCGCGCCGAACCGCGGCCAGCGGCGCGCGCAGGCATGCAGGGCTTCGGCGAGCGCACGGCACAGCAGCGGCCAGCCGCGCCGCAGCGCGATGCGCACGCCGATCCACACGAGCGCGACCAGCGCGGCGACGACCAGCAGGATCGCGGCGACCCGCACGCTGATCGCCGCGGCCAGCGCGGCCGACGCGCCGAACAGGATGCCGGGCGCGACGTGGACAGGCGCCCACACGAGCGCCGAGATCACGTTGACCGGATAGAACGACCGGCGCGGCAGCGTCGCGCAGCCGACGACGACCGGCACCACCGCACGCACCGGCGCGAGAAAACGCGCGAGCACGATGCTCTTCATGCCGTGACGCAGCACGAATTCCTCGCCGCGCGCGTAGGCGTTCGCATAGCCGAAGCGCGCCCATGCGTTGCGGATCATCCCGCGGTAATGCCGCCCGAGTTCGTAACTGATCCCGTCGCCGATCACCGCGCCGACGGCCGCGACGCCGATCGTCGCCCACGCGTCGAGCGCGCCCGCGCCGATCAGCGCGCCGGCCGCGAACATCACGGCGCCGGCCGGCACGATCGTGCCGATCAACGCGATCGCCTCCGCGCAGGCGGCCACGAACACGATCGCCAGCACGAGCAGCGGATGCGCGCCGATCGCACCGATCCACGCATGGATCGTGTCGCTCATCACACGCTCCCGAACGGTGCGGCCCGGCGCGCGAACGGCGGGCCGGCAGGGGCATTGGATACGTTCATCGCGACATGCGCACGCTCGCGCCGGTGTCGGGGTCAGGGGTCAATCGAATTCGTGTTGTCGCGCGTCGGCCTCGAGCGGCGCATCGTGGTAGCCGACCGTCGCGACCTCGTGCAGATAGCGCGCAAGAAACGCGCCGATCGAGCCGGCGGCCTCGTATTGATGCACATGCCGGAATTCGTGAGTCAGCAGGCGGCGCGTGTCCTGCCCGCGCAGCACGTACACCGCATGGCCGAGCGTGAGGCCGATCGTCCCGGGCGCGAGCAGCCCGGTGTCGCGGGCGAGCGCGGCAAGCGTCGGCGTGTCGGGAAACGGCATGCGATCGACGGCCGTCACGCGGATCCGCTCCGGTTGCGCGACGCCCACCGTGCGCGCGTCGTCGGCTTGTGCCGGCGTCAGCGGCGTGCCCCGCGCGAGCCCGCGCGCCGCCTCCGCTTCGGCCCACGCGACAGCGGCGGGCAATGCGGACGGCAGGATATCGGCAAGGTCGATCATCGCAGGACTCCTTGGTTGACGCGAGTGGCATCGGGCACCAGTTTAGTCCCGAATCGGACCGGTTCGCGGACCGGTTGCCGTGATGCCGCGCCGGCCCCGCGCGGGTGCCACGATCACCCGGGAATACCCGGATCCGGATGCGCGTCGCGCCGTACCCTTTCCCGTGAATTATTTCGTTTCAGTGCACATTCCGCGTTCAACCCTCCCGAAAATTTCTCGAACGAGTACCGTTTTCGGGTCCGGGGGCATATATTGGTCAGAAGAACGGCCGCGGCGACAACCGGACGGCAACACGCGGCGTCATCCCGAAGAGGATCGCTGGAAGATGATCAGGGTAATTCTGGCTGACGATCACGCAGTCATGCGGGACGGACTGCGTCACATCCTGGAGATGGCCGGCGGTTTCGAGATCGTCGGCGAGGCGAGCGACGGCTCGGGCACGCTCGCGCTGGCCGAGCGCACCGTCGCCGACGTGCTGCTGCTCGACCTGTCGATGCCCGCGCCGACCGGCATCGAGCTGATCCGGCTGGTCAAGCGCCAGGCGCCGTCGCTGCGCACGCTCGTGCTGACGATGCACGCGGAAACGCAGTATGCGGCGCGCGCATTCAAGGCTGGCGCCACCGGCTACCTGACGAAGGACAGTGCGACCGCCGAGCTCGTCGAAGCCGTCGGCAAGGTGGCCGCGGGCGGCATCTACGTGAGCCCGTCCGCGGCCGAAAGCCTCGCTCGCACGCTGCGCGCGCCGGCTCAGGTATTGCCGCACGAGCGACTGTCCGCGCGCGAACTCGACGTGATGCGCCGCATCGTCGCCGGCCAGACGGTCACGCAGATCGCGTTTGAACTCGCGCTGAGCGCGAAGACGGTCAGCACGTACAAGACGCGCATCCTCGACAAGATGGCGCTGCCGCACGAAGCCGCCCTGATCCGCTACGCGGTGCGCCACGATCTCGACCTCGGCGCCGACGACGCATGATGGCCGCCTTCCGCTTCCCCTCCGCACCGCTGCCGCCGCCGCCGAACGACGACGATCCGGATACGTCGCGCCTGTTCATGTCGTCGCTGCCGCCGGGCCGGCGCGAGCGGCGGCTCGCGCTCGCGACGGTGCTCGTCTCGGCCGTGATCTTCGCCGCGCTCGCACCGTTCGCCCCCCTGCCGCTCGCGCCGGGCTGGGCGTTCATTCCCGTGTACCAGTCGGCGATCGTCGTCAACGACATGGTGACGGCCGGCCTGCTGCTCGGCCAGTACGCGATCCTGCGCGAGAAGCCGCTGCTCGTGCTGGCGGGCGGCTACCTGTTCACGGCGTTCATGGCCGGCACGCACATGCTGACCTTCCCCGGCCTGTTCGCGCCGCGCGGCCTGCTCGGCGCCGGCGAACAGACCACCGCGTGGCTGTACCTGTTCTGGCACGGCGGCTTTCCGCTGTCGGTCGCCGCGTACGCGCTGCTGCGCGCAGCGTCGCGCGGGCGCGTGGCTCCGGCCCCGCAGCGCCGCGCGGCGATTCCGGTCGTTCTCTGCATCGCGGCCGCGATCGGCGCGACGGTCGCGCTCGCGCTGCTCGCGACCGCCGGCCACGACCTGTTGCCGCGCATCATGAGCGGCAACAGGATGACCGCGACGATGATGAACGCGATCACGGTCGTCTGGGGGCTGAACCTCGTCGCGCTGATGCTGATGTGGCGGCAGCGGCGCCGCCATTCGGTGCTCGATCTGTGGGTGATGACGGTGCTCGTCGCGTGGCTGTTCGACATCGCGCTGTCGTCGATGCTGAATCACGGCCGCTTCGACCTCGGCTTCTATGCGGGGCGTGCGTACGGTCTCGTCGCGTCGGGCGTCGTGCTGTTCGCGATGCTGTTCGAGAACGGCCGGCTGCATGCGCAGACGGTGCGCGCGCTGGCCGGCGCGCGCTACCAGCATCTGCTCGTCGCGCAGAAAAGCGCGCAGTTGAACGAGGCGAACGAACGGCTCGAACAGCGCGTCGCCGCGCGCACCGCGCAACTGAGCGCGTCGAACCGCGACTTGCGACGCGAAGTCGAGGAACGCGTGCGCGCGGAGCGGGCGCTGCAGGCGTCGCGCGAGGAGTTGCGCGAGATCGCCGCGATCAGCGCCAGCGCGCGCGAAGCCGAGCAGCGCCGCATCGCGCGCGAACTGCACGACGAACTGGCGCAGACGCTCGCGACGCTGAAGAACGATCTCGAATGGCTGATCGACCGCGTGCCGCAGGACGACGCGTCGCTCGCGCGCAAGATCGCGGCGATGCATGCGCTCGCGCGCGGCGCGGTGGCCGCGACCCGCCGCATCGCGTCGGACCTGCGCCCGCTGATGCTCGACGATCTGGGCTTCGCGGCGGCGATGCAATGGCTCGTGGAGGATTTCCGGCACCGTCACGGGATCGCGTGTGCGCTGCACGTCGAGCCGCCCGAATTGCAGCTCGACGAGCCGTATGCGACGGCCGTGTTCCGCATCGCGCAGGAAGCGCTCGCGAATGTCGCCCGGCACGCGGCCGCGTCGCATGCGAACGTCGAACTCGTGTGCGGCGGCGAAGCGATCGCGCTGACGATACGCGACGACGGCGCGGGCTTCGATCCCGCGGTGCCGCGCAAGTCGAGTTCATTCGGGCTGGTGGGGTTGCGCGAGCGTGCGTATCTGGTCGGCGGCACGCTGCGGATCGCGACGACGCTCGGCGAAGGCACGACAGTGGAGGTCGAGATTCCGCGGGTGCCAGCGCCTGTGGCGGTCGCGCATGGCGGGGACGGGGATTCGCGAATCAATCGCTGACCAACGCGGCAACGACAACCACCGCATCGTCACATATCAGTGGTAATCATCTTCCCGTTGGTGTCGTACGGCTAAAATCGTAACTTGCTCGGCTGCTTCAATCTCGAACAGCAGGACATAGCCCGACGTGCCGAAGGACACGATCAGCTCGCGCAAAAATGGATTTCCGTGATCGACCTTGCGGCATGTGAACGGAAACATGCGGAGCATGGCGACACCTTGTTCGATCGCGTCCACAGCCCGCGCCGCCGCATCCACATCACGTTCGAGCAAGTATCGATACATCCGTACCAGATCCTCACGGGCCGCACGTGTATATCGGACCCGATAGATCAATCAGCCGCCTTCGCTGCACGCGCAGCCTTCAGCATACCCTCGAGTTCGGCCTGCACGTCGGCGGCATCGACGTATTCACCGGTACGACGCGCCTCGTCGCGCGATGCGAGGCCACGGGTTACAAACTCGCGTTGCAGACGGCGACGCGCGATCCCGTCGCGCAGCGCCGACTCCATGAACGCAGACAACGTCTCGTTTTCCTCAAGGACCGACTCTGCCTCCTCCCGCAATTGCGGATCGACACGCAGCGCCGGCATGGTCGCGGTTTTCATCGCACACTCCATGCATTACATATGTAATGCATGGTAGCACACTCACTTTTTCGCGTGCAGTCAGCCATTCGGCCTAACCCACGTATCCCGGGCCAAGCCGCGCCCCATCACGCCCGCGCCGCCACCATCCCCCGCTCCGAGCGCGTCCACGCGACCAGCGCGCCGACGCCGAGCAGCGCGAGGCACACGATCGGCACGATCATCGGCCCGAACGCGGTGCCCGTCACCTTGCCCGCGAACGGCATCAGGTTCTGGCTGAAGAAGCCGCCGAGGTTGCCGATCGAGTTGATCGCCGCGACGCTCGCGGCCGCCCGCGCGCCGGTGAAGTAACGCGGCGGCATCGACCAGAAGCACGGATACAGCAGCGGGATGCACGCGCCGCCGAGCACGAGCGCGATGAAGCGCAGCGGCGTCGACGGCAGCACGAGGCTCAGCAGAAAACCGAGCGCACCGAGCGCCGCGACGATCGCGATCGTGCGCAGGATGCTCTTCGCACGGCGCAGCTTCGACGGCAGCCACACCAGCAGCACCACCGCGAGCGCCCACGGCAGCATGCTCAGGAACCCGTTCGTCGTGCTCGACACGCCGAACGATTTCACGATCGTCGGCAGCCAGTACGTGACGCCGTACAGCGACGTCGACATCAGCATGTAGGTCGCCGCGAACAGCATCACGCGCGGATCGAGCAGCGCCTTCCACGGCCGGCCGTGCTCGGCCTGCGCCGGCTTCTCGCGCTCCAGCGCGGCCGCGACGATCTGCTTCTCGCGCTCGTCGAGGAACCGCGCTTCGCGAAACGATGCGGGCAGCACGCGGAACACGACGATCGCGACGACCACGGCCGGAATGCCCGTCGCGACGAACACCCACTGCCAGCCCGCCAGCCCCCACACGCCGTTCAGGCTCAGCAGCAGGCCGCCAACGAGCGAGCCGAGCATGTTCGCGAGCGCGCTGCCGAGCGTGAAGATGCCGAGCACCTTCGCGCGGTAGCTCTGCGGGAACCACAGCGTCAGGTAATAGATCACGCCCGGATAGAAACCGGCCTCGGCGATGCCGAGCACGAAGCGCAGCGAGCAGAACGCCGGCATCGACGTCGTGAAGCCCATCAGCACCGTGATGAGCCCCCACGTCAGCATGATCCGCGCGAGCCACACGCGTGCGCCGTAACGATGCAATGCGAGCGTGCTCGGCACCTCGAACAGCAGGTAGCCGATGAAGAACAGCGACGACGCGAGCCCGAACGCGGCTTCCGTCATCCCGAGGCTGTGCACCATCTGCAGTTTCGCGAAACCGACGTTCTGCCGGTCGATGAACGCGATCAGGAACATCACGACGAGGATGGGCAGCAGGCGCCGCGCCATCTTCGACATGATGCGCTGCTCTTCGGCGGACGCGGGGTCCAGGGTGTCGGTAGCGTTCACTTCAGGCTCCTTGCGTGAATCGGTTGCATATCGGTTGAATCGGTGAATCGGTTGAATCGGCGCCGCGCGTGACGAATGCGCCGGCGTCACAGGGTTCGATGAATGGATTCGGTTGGCCGCAGGCGTGGCTCAACCCGACCGGTAGTCGTCGAGCATCGGCGCGAACATCTCGTGCCACGCGCGCGGCTTCGCCTTGATCGTGCCGGCCAGGTACAGGAATTCGACGTAGTCCATCAGCTGGTTCGGCAGCACCGAGAAGCGCGTGTCGGGCGCGGCGAGCATCCGCATCACGTCGTCGTGCGACACGCCGACGCCCGACGACGCCGCATACAGCGCCGCCGCCGCACGCGGGTCCTGCGCGATCAGGCGATTCGCTTCGTCGAGCGCGCCGAGAAACGCGACGGCGAGCGCCGGCTCCGCATCGACGAGCCGCTTCGGCGCGAACACGACGTCGAGCGTCATCGGGCCGAGCACGTCGACCGAGCTCACCACGCGATGGATGCCCGGCTGCCGCAATTCGAGCGTCGAGAACGGCGGCGACGTGAAGTGCGCGGTCACGCCGTTCTCGCGGCGGATCAGCGCCTGCATCGCCTGCGGATGCGGCAGGTTCACGGTGATCGAATCGAGCTGCGCGAAATGCCTGGGGCCGAGCTGCCGGCTCGCGACCATCTGCAGCACGACCGCCGACAGCGACGTGCGGATGCCCGGCACCGCGATCCGGTCGGACGGCGCGAAGTCGCGCAGCGACACGAGGCCCGGCCGGTTCGCGTTCAGCGACAGCGACGTGGTCGACAGCCCGCTGATGCCGATCACCTCGACGTTCGGAATGCCGCGCGCCCGCGCCCATAGCTCGATGAAACCCGGCGCGCCGGCGCCCGCGAAATCGAGCGTGCCGGCCATCATCGCGTCGTTGACGGAATTGCCGCCGTCGAGCAGCACCCATTCGACCGCGACGTCGCGCACGCCGTGGCGCGCCGCATGCCGCTCGAACAGCCGCTGCTTCTCCATCACGAGCAGCGGCAGGTACAGCACGCCATAGCCTTTCGAGATCCGCACCGTGCGCGGCTTCGCGCGCACCAGCGCCGGCGCCCCGAGCACGCCCAGCACGCCGAGCCCGGCGGCGATCAATGCGCGGCGGCGCGGCGACGTCGTCATGCACGCACCGTCGACGTGCGGCGAACGGCCAGCCGCCACGCGCGGGCCGGCGTGGCGCCGCGGCGCGCGTTCGTCGTGCCCGTGACATGCTGCATCTTGCCGTCTCCTTGAATATTTCTGGTATTAATGCCGTCCTTGCATCCGCTTCCGGCTCGACACAGGTTATCGACCGAGTCTGAGAAAATGCTGACATCCCGGCCTCGGGAAAACCCCTAACCCCTCTACCTGCAAACGGCACCATGCGTATTCTCGTCGTGGAGGACGATGCCGAAATCGGCGCGGCGATCCGCGGCCGCCTGGCCCGGCTCGGCCACGCCGTCGATCTCGAAACCGACGGCGCGACCGCGAACGGGCTGCTGCGCGTCGAGCGTTTCGATCTCGTCGTGCTCGATGCGAATCTGCCCGGCATGGACGGCTTCACGGTCCTGCGCAACCTGCGCGCGTCGGGCAGCACGACGCCCGTGCTGCTCGTCACCGCGCGCTCGGCGATCGACGACCGTGTGAGCGGCCTGGGCCTCGGCGCCGACGACTACCTCGTGAAGCCGTTCGACTACCGCGAGCTCGACGCACGCGTGCAGGCGCTCCTGCGTCGCAACAGCGGCCACGCGAACGACGTGCTGACGCTCGGCGGCCTCGTGATCGACCGCAGCAGCCGCCTCGCGGAACTCGACGGCCAGCCGCTGTCGCTGTCGCGCCAGGAATTCGCGCTGCTCGAAATCCTCGCGAGCCGCCCGCAGCGCATCTTCTCGAAGGAAGAACTGCTGAACCAGTTGTTCAGCTTCGGCAACGAGCCGACCGCGAACGCGGTCGAGCAATACGTGACGCGCGTGCGCAGGAAGCTGCAGGGCAGCTCGGTCGAGATCCGCACCGCCCGCGGGATGGGGTATCAGATTGCCGCGCATTGACTGGTTTCCGAAGACGCTGTTCGGACGCACGCTGCTGTTCATCGCGCTCGTCGTCGCGACCGGCGCGCTCGCGCTCGCGGCGATCGCGCGCTACTACGCGGGCGTCGCGGCCGAACGCGCGTACGACCAGTTGCTGGCGGGCGCGTCGATCCAGGTCGCGGAAAACCTGTACGTGCAAGGCGGCGTGCTCGCGCTGAATCCGCCGGTGGCCGCGCTGTCGACACTGTCGCGCTACGACCTCGTCTATTACAAGGTGGTCGATTCGCGCGGCGTCGTCGTGGCCGGCTACAACGACCTCGCGAGCCCCGCGACGCTCGCCGCCGCGAAGCAGGGCCCCGCGTTCGCGAACGCCGTCTACCAGGGGCACCGGATCCGCACCGCGACGACCGCACGCTACATGCCCGAGGAAAGCACGCCCGGCTGGGCGCTCGTGACGGTTGCGCAGACAACCAACGCGCGCCAGCAGCTGACGAACGACATGAGCCTCAAGGTGTGGACGCTGATCCTGCTGATGAGCGTGCTCGCGGTCGGTGCGAGCGGCCTCGCGATCCGGCGCGGCCTGCGCCCGCTCGCGCAGATCGGCGCGATCATCGCCGCGCGCGACCCGGCCGACCTGCGGCCCGTGGCCGTCGATACGCCGAGCGAAATCGACGCGATCATCGGGTCGATCAATGGCCTGATGCACCGCCTCGCCGAGCGGATCAACGCGATGCAGCGCTTCATCGCCGACGCCGCGCACCAGATGCGCACGCCGCTCGCGCGGCTCGACGCGCAGATCGAGCTGCTCGACGGCGAATCCGACCCCGCGCGTCACGCGGCGCGGCTCGATGCGCTGCGCGCGACCTCGTCGGACGTCGGCCGGCTCACCGGGCAGTTGCTCAATCACGCGATGGTGATTCATCGCACCGAGGCCGTGCCGCTGCAACCGGTCGACCTCGTCGCGCTCGCGAAGGAGGTGCTGGGCCGCACGATTCCGCTCGCCGGCGAGCGCGACGTGGCCGTCGCGTTCGCGAGCGACGCGCCGCATGCGTGGATCGACGGCGATGCGATCAGCCTGCAGGAAGCATTGTCGAACGTGCTGCACAACGCGCTGCTGCATGGCCATGCGGACGACATCGTCGTGTCGGTCGCGACCCAGGGCAACGCGGATCAAGCCGTGACGCTGACCGTCACCGACAACGGGCGCGGGATACCGCGCGAGCACTGGGACGCGGCATTGCAGCCGTTCGTGCGGATCGCGCCGGACGGCAGCGAGCGGCGCACGGGGTCCGGGCTCGGGCTCGCGATCGTGCAGGAAGTGATGAAGGCGCACGGCGGGCGCGTCGGGTTCGCGTTTCCCGATGCGGGCGGGTTCGCGGTGGTGCTGACGTTTCCGCGGGCGACGACGACGCACGCCGCACGCGACGCTTAGACAACCGCGGATCCGGCGCAGGTACGCTCGATCGAACGCCGCCGGGCGACACGCGTTCAGTCGTCGCTGTCCCGATCGTCGTCGGTGTTGCGCTGCGCGTGTCGCGCAACCCGTTGATCCAGCGCGTCGTACTGACGGTCGCAGAACAACCGGCACAACGCATCGACGTCGACGCGCCTTCTCACGTCGATCGTCTCGACGTGCTGCTCCAGCTTTCCCTTGCCGATCCCGAAGAGCCCCTTCTTCATCCGCATGGACACCACATTCAGCTGGAAGCCGTCCGAATGCGCATCCGTCAACGCAGTCACCCACAGCTCGCGCTGATCGTCGGCCTGCTGCAGCACGAGCGCCGGCAGCGGGCCGTCCTGCGTCTCGTTCCATTCGACGTGCTGGGCCGCCCAAGGGAACGCATCGAATGCGTGAACGAACGACGCGTAGTCGGTCGCGCCCTGCTGATCGAGCTGATTGAAATCGTAGCCGACTTTCTGGATGGAACAGGTCAACATGGCGCGGTGCTCTCCGTGGTGTCGATCGCGACAGAACGCCAATCTACCCCACATTTGACGACGCTTGGCAGCACCTGCTCGTCCACCTACACCGCCACCGCCTCCCCACCGAGATACGCATCGCGCACGCGCTCGTCGTCGAGCAGCGTTTTCGCGGGCCCTTCCAGCACGACGCGCCCCGTCTGCAGCACGTACCCGTAGTGCGCGATCTCCAGCGCGAGGCTCGCGTTCTGCTCGACCATGAACACCGTCACGCCCTGCTGGTTGATCGCGTCGATCAGCTCCAGCACCTTGTCGACGTAGAGCGGCGACAGTCCCATCGTCGGCTCGTCCATGCAGATCAGCTTCGGCCGCGCCATCAGTGCGCGCGCCATCGCGAGCATCTGCTGCTCGCCGCCCGACAGCGTGCCCGCGCGCTGCGCAAGCCGTTCGCGCACCCGCGGAAACAGGTCGAGCACACGCTCGTAGTCGTCGGCCACCGCCGCGCGATCGCCGCGCGTGTATGCACCCATCAGCAGGTTCTCGCGCACGCTCATGTCGGCGAACAGCCGCCGCGCCTCCGGCACGGCCGCGATCCCGCGCCGCACGCGCTGCGGCGTCGCGAGCGCCGTCACGTCGTCGCCGTCGAAACGCACGACGCCGCGCTTCGGCCGCATCAGCCCGAGAATCAGCTTCATCGTCGTCGACTTGCCGCTCGCGTTGCCGCCGAGCAGGCTGACGATCTGCCCGCGGCCGACCTCGAAGTTCACGTCGAAGTGCACCTGCACCGGTCCGTAGAACGTGTCGAGATGTTCGAGTTTCAGCAGCGCATCGGTCATGGTCGTATGGGGTTCCGGGGAAAGTACGCTCATGCGGCCGCCTGCACGGTCCGATCGGCCGACGTGCCGCCCGCATGACGGCGGCCGAGATAGGCCTCGATCACGCGCGGATCGTGCCGCACGTCGCGCGGCGCGCCCTCGGCGATCTTCACGCCGTTGTCGAGCACCATCACGCGGTCGGACACGCGCATCACGAGTTCGAGCTTGTGCTCGATCAGCAGGATCGTCAGGCCGCGCGCCTTCAGCGACTGGATCAGTTGCAGCATCTCGGCCGTCTCCGTCTCGTTCATCCCGGCCGTCGGCTCGTCGAGCAGCAGCAGGCGCGGATGCAGCGCGAGCGCGCGGCCGATCTCCACGCGCCGCCGGTTCGCATACGACAGGCTGTGCGCCGGATGATCGATGCGCGGCGTGAGCCGTTCGCCGAAGCCGGCGACGATCGCGCGCGCTTCTTCGCGCAGTTCGGCTTCCTCGCGCCGCACCGACGCGGGCCGCACGAGCGCGCGCAGCACTTCGGCGGCCGCGCCGAGCGCCGGCCAGCCCGGCCGTGCCGCGCGCAGCCGCGCATGCGCGCCGATCAGCACGTTGTCGAGCACGCTCAGGTTGCCGAACACGCGACCGTGCTGGAACGTGCGCGCGATGCCGAGCGCCGCGAGCCGTTCCGGTGCGGTGCCGGTGATGTCGCGTCCGTCGAACGTCACGCGGCCGGCGTCGGGCCGGTCGGCGCCCGCGATCAGGTTGAACAGCGTCGACTTGCCCGCGCCGTTCGGGCCGATCACGCTCAGCAGTTCGCCGTCGGCCAGCGTCAGGCTCGCGCCGTCGAGCGCGGTCACGCCGTCGAAGCGGCGCGTCAGGCCCTGCACGTCGAGCAGGGGTCGAGTGGTGATCATCGCATTCCTCCTCACACCGTGCCGAGCAGGCCCTGCGGCCGGAACCGGACGAGCAGCAGCAGCACGAGGCCGTAGATCAGCATCCGGTAGTCGGCCGCCCAGCGGAACAGCTCGGGCAGCCCGATCAGCGCGATCGCGCCGACGATGCCGCCGAGCACGTTGCCGAGCCCGCCGAGGATCACCATCGTCAGCGCGAGGATCGACACCTGCGAATCGAAGGTCTGGTGATTGATGTAGCTGTACAGATGCGCGGCAATGCCGCCGCTCACGCCCGCCGCGACGCCGCCGACCGCGAACGCGATCGCCTTGTAGCGGTTCGGCGCGATGCCGTGCGCACGCGCAGCCACATCGTCCTCGCGCACCGCGCGCAGCGTGCGGCCGAGATGCGAACGCAGCAGCCGCACCTGCACGAGCGCGAACACGACGAGCACCGCGAACGTGAACCAGTACGCGGCGCGCGCGGTGGTCGCCCACGGCAGCGGCGCGATGCCGGTGATGCCGAGCGGGCCGCGCGTCAGGCCGTCCCAGTTCAGGATCACGAGGCTCACCACTTCGCCGATGCCGAGCGTCGCGATCGACACGTAGTGCCCGCGCAGCCGGAACGCCGGATAGACGAGCAGCGTGCCGAGCACGGCGGTGATCACGCCCGCGCACGGAATCGTCACGGCCGGCGACCAGCCGAGATCCGACGACAGCAGCGCCGACGCATACGCGCCGATCACGAGCAGCGCGGCGTGGCCGAGCGAGATCTGCCCGACCGTGCCCGCGACGAGCGTGAGGCTCAGCGCGAGCAGCCCGTACAGCCACGCGTTGGTCAGCGTCTGCAACACGTACGGCGATGCGCCGAGCCACGGCAGCACGGCCGCCGCCGCGATCAGCACGACGAGCACCGGGCGCGGCACGCGCACGGCTTTCGCGGCGGCGAGGAAGGTGCCCGTCATCGGCTCGGGCGGCAGCGCGCGATTCGCGCTGAACAAGCCGTTCGGCCGCCACACGAGGAACACGATCAGCAGCCCGAATGCGAACAGGTCGCGATAGCTGGTGCCGAACAGCGCGACGCCGTAGCTTTCGACGAGACCGAGCAGCAGGCTGCCGGCGATCGCGCCCGGCACGTTGCCGAGCCCGCCGATCAGCAGCGCGACGACGCCTTTCAGCGTCGCCTGGAAACCCATCGCCGGATCGATGCTGTTGTAGTACATGCCGACCAGCAACCCGCTCACGCCGCCGAGCGCGCACGCGATCGCGAACACGGTCTGGTTCACGCGATCGACGTCGACGCCCATCTGCAGCGCCGCGTCGCGATCCTGCGCGGTCGCGCGCACGGCCCAGCCGAGCCGCGTGAAGCGCAGGAAACCGTACAGCAGCGCGGCCGCCGCGATGCCGATACCCGCGATCAGCAGGTCGAGCGAGCCGAGCGTCGCGCCGGCGATCCGCACGTGCCAGTCGGGCAGCGGCGTCGGCACCGCGCGCGGGTCCGCGCCGAACGCGAGTTGCGCGAGCTGGTCGAGGATGAAGCTGATGCCGATCGTCGCGAGCAGCGGCGCGATGCGCGCGGCATGGCGCAGCGGCCGCAGCCCGATCCGTTCGATCGCGATGCCGAGCGCGCCGCAGCCGACCACGACCGCCGCGAGCGCGACGGGTAGCGGCAGCCCGAAGCGCGTCAGGCACAGCCAGCCGATGAATGCGCCGACCATGTACACCGAGCCGTGCGCGAAGTTGATCAGGTGCGACACGCCGAAGATCAGCGCGAGCCCGACCGCGAGCAGCGCGTAGATGTTGCCGACGATGAGGCCGTTGAGCGTGTAGTCGAGCCAGGAAGCCATTACGATGCGTCCGTCAGGTGCAGGCGGTTCAGGTCGGGTTCAGCGCGCCGCGAGCTGCGGCTTCGCGCCGTCCCACAGCGCCCACTGCCCCTGCTTCACCACCAGATACACGGTGCGCGCGCCCGCCACGCGGCGCGTCTGCGGATCGAAGCGCACCTTGCCGAAGATCACGCTCGGCACGTCGCTGATCTTCGCGAAGCCGTCGTGCGCGGCCTGGCGCGTCGTGCCGTAGCGGCGCAGCACTTCCGCCGACAGGATCAGCGCGTCGTACGCGCGCGCCACGAACGAATCGGGATCCGCGTGGAATTTCGCGCGATAGCGCTGCACGAACGCCTGCACCTCGGGGCGCGGTTCGGCCGGGAAGAAGTTCGATTCGGTGTAGACGCCTTCGACGGCCGTGCCGCCCAGTTCGAGGAACTTCGGCGAGTACACGGAGCCCACCGCCGCGATCGGCAGCGCGACGCCCGACGTGCGCGCCTGGCGCACGATCTGCGCGCCGTCCGCGTAGTACGAGATCAGCACGATCGAATCGGGCTTCGACGCGCCGATCCGCACGAGCGTCGAGCGGAAATCCTTCTCCGCCGGCTGGTAGCCTTCGGCCGCGACGACCTGCGCGCCGAGCCCCGCCACCGCCTTCGCGAAGATGTCCTTGCTGGTGCGGCCCCAGTCGGTGTTCAGGTACAGCACCGCGATCCGCTTGAAGCCGAGTTCCTTCACCGCATAGCGCGCGAGCAGCGGCTGCTCCTCGGCCTGGCTCAGCGCGGTGCTCCACAGATAATCGCCGCCCTTCGTGAAATCCGGATGCGAATTCGTGAAGCCGAACTGGATCAATTGCCCACGCTGGTAGATCGGCGACGCGGCCATCGACGTCGCGCTCGAGAAATCGCCGAGCTCGATCGCGATGCGCGGATCGGCGACGAACTTCTGCGCGATCGCCACCGCCTGGCGCGGGTCGCTGCGGCTGTCCTGGAAGTCGATCGCGAGCGGGCGGCCATGAATGCCGCCGCTGCCGTTGATCTCGTCGAGCGCGAGATCGAAACCGCGCTTCCACTGCTCGCCGTATTGCGCGTCCTGGCCCGTGAGCGGGCCGCTCACGCCGATCACCACCGGCTCGCCCGACACGCCGGCCGCGAGCGCGCCGCCCGTCGACAGCCCCCATGCGGCAGCGAGCGCCGCCACCGTGCCCAGCACGCGTCGCCATGCGCCGCGCGCGTCGTTCCCCGAAACGTTCATGCGTCCCCCAGCTTCAGTCAGTCGAAAAGAGTGAGGGCATGTAACCATCCGGTTCAGGACGATCCAACGAAGTTTTGCGCATATCGATATCGCATGCGGCGCGAAGCAAGCGACGCTCGCGAACGGTCGGCTGTCCGTCGCGCATCAGGCGAAGTACGGGCCTGCATCGCATCGCATTGATTCGATTGGCGTTTCGTTCTCGCGACCTCGCGCAACCGGCGCGCATACGCGCACCACCGGCCGCCGCGACGATCGCGCCCTTCGCAGTTTTCCCGCTGTCGATAGCAAAAATCATTATATGAATCACGCATGCTCGCGCTCCTACAATGCGCAAATTGCATCATCGGAACGCGTCATGGAGCTGCATCAACTCGAAGCTTTTTCCGCGGTCATGTCGGCCGGCAGCGTGACCGGCGCGGGCGAACTGCTCGGCCGCTCGCAGCCGGCCGTCACGCGGCAGATCCAGGAACTCGAGGCCGATCTCGGCTACGCGCTGTTCGACCGGCATGGTCCGCGCGTCACGCCGACGCGCCGCGCGTTCCTGCTGTACGAGGAAGTCGAACGCTCGCTGGTCGGCCTGCGTGCGATCGAGGCGCGGGCGCGCGCGCTCGGCGACGAAACCGCCGAACCCGTGCGCATCGCGGCCACGCCGTCGCTCGCGGCCACGCTCGTGCCGGCCGCGCTCGCCGCGCTGCCCGACGACGCGCATGCGCCGCACTATCAGTTGCGCAGCGAATCGGCCGAGCACGTCGTGCACGAGGTGCTGGCCGGCACGGCCGATGTCGGCGTCGTCACGCTGCCGATGGCGCATGCCGGGCTCGACGTGCACTGGATCGCGCAAACGCCGTGCGTCGCCGTGCTGCCGGCCGACGATCCGCTCGCGGCGAAACCGCGCATCGCACTGCGCGACCTCGCGCGGCGCCGTATCGTGACGGTCGCGAACCGGCATCGGCTGCGTCAGCGGATCGACGCGGCATTCGCGGCCGCGCGCGTCGATGCGCGCGTGTTCATCGAAACCAATGCGTCGCTGAATGCGGTGATGGCCGCGCGCGCGGGCATCGGGATCGGCATCGTCGATCCGGCCACGGGCGTCGCGCTGCCGGTGGACGGCGTCGTCGCACGCCCGCTCGACGTCGACATCCCGTTCGCGTTCGGCGTCGCGACGCCGGCCGGCAAGACGCGCACGGCGGCCGTCGAGGCGCTGCTCGACGCGCTGCATCGCACGACGCGCGCGCTGCTCGACGACGTGATCTTTCACGACGCCGCCGCGCACGATGCGCTGCTGCGCGGCGACCGGTTGCGCACCGAGCGGGGGTCGCGCCCCGTTCGAACGACACGTGCGCGCCGCGCGCGCCCGGAGGCCGCATGACGAGCCAGCTCGACGCACTCGAAGCGCGGCTCGCGCAGGACCTGCGCTGGCTCGACCTGCCCGCGCCGTCGTGGGTGCCGTCGCGCGAAGCGGACGGCGTGCGCGTGCTCGACGTCGCGATCGTCGGCGGCGGAATGGCCGGGCTCGCGGCTTCCGCCGAGCTGCGACTGCTCGGCATCGACAACCAGTGCGTGATCGACCGCGCGCCGGCCGGCTACGAAGGCCCGTGGGTCACGTTCGCGCGGATGGAGACGCTGCGTTCGCCCAAGCAGCTCGCGGGCCCCGCGCTCGGCCTGCCCGCGCTGACGTTCCGCGCCTGGTTCGAAGCGCAATACGGCCGCGACGCGTGGGACGCGCTCTACAAGATCCCGCGCCCGCAATGGATGGACTATCTGCGCTGGTATCGGCGCGTGCTCGACCTGCAGGTACGCAACGACACGACGCTCGTCGCGCTGCGCCCGCGCGACGACGGGCTGCTCGCGCTCGACGTGCGCGGCAACGGCGAAGCACAGACGCTGCTCGCGCGGCACGTCGTGCTCGCGACCGGCCGCGACGGGCTCGGCGGCCCGTATGTGCCGCCCGTCGCGCAACGTGCGCCGCGCACGCGCTGGGCCCATTCGTCCGAGCCGATCGACTTCGCCGCGCTCGCGGGCAAGCGCGTCGGCGTGGTCGGCGCGGGCGCGTCCGCGTTCGACAACGCGGGCACCGCGCTGGAAGCGGGCGCCGCGCGCGTCGACCTGTTCTTCCGTCGCGCGGACATTCCGCGCATCAACAAGCTGACCGGCATCGGCAGCCCGGGCCTCGTGCACGGCTACGCCGATCTCGACGACGCAACGAAGTGGCGCTTCATGCACTACGCGCTGACGTCGCAAACGCCGCCGCCGCGCGACAGCGTGCTGCGCGTCTCGCGCCACGACCATGCGCACTTTCATGCGGGCAGCCCGATCGAGACGCTCGCCGACCATGCGGACGGGCTGGAAGTAACGACGCCGCGCGGCCGCTACACGGTCGATTTCCTGATCTTCGCGACGGGTTTTCATTCGGACTGGACGACGCGCGACGAATTCGCGTCGTTCGGCGCGCACGTGCGGCGCTGGAAGGATCGCTACCAGCCGGACCCGGCGCTGCGGCTCGACGAGCTCGCCGAGTCGCCCGATCTCGGCCCCGCGTTCGCGTTCCAGGAGCGCGAGCGCGGCGCCTGCCCGGCCGTCACGCGCATCCATTGCTTCAACCATGCGGCGAGCCTGAGCCACGGCAAGCTGTCCGGCGACATCCCGGCCATCAGCGCGGGCGCGGAGCGGCTGGCACGCGGTATTGCGAGCCGGTTGTTCGATGCCGATCGCGACCGCCACTACGACGCGCTCGTCGCCTACGCGAATGCGGAGTTGCAGGGCGACGAATGGCGCGACGCCGACGCCCTCGATCACTTTGACGACGAAGGAACACCGAAACGATGACTGACTCCATCACGCCGGCCGTCGGGCCGGATACGATCGACGCGGCAGCCGGCCTGCGGGAAGGCGACGCCGTCGCCGCGCTGCGCCGCGCCCGCGACAAGGTGCTGCTGCCGACACAACTGAGCGAAGCCGCGCTGTTCGATCCCGCGTTACCCGATCTTTCGCTGATCGAGCGGCTGCACACGGCACGGTATGTCGCGCGGCAGTCGAATGCACACGCGCTGGCCGACATCTATCGGGCCCGGCTGCTCGACGCGGGCGGCACGCTCGACGACATCGAACGGGCGGATGCCGACGCGCTCGACGCACTGCCGCGCCGCCTCGGCGCGATCCTGTTGCACGCGAAGCGCCTGACGCACGCCCCGGTCGACGCGCGCGCATCCGATCTCGACGCGCTGAAATCGGCCGGGCTCACGACATCCGCGATCGTCGCGCTGTCGCAGCTCGTCGCGTTCGTCGCGTATCAGTTGCGCGTCGCCGCGGCCACGCGGGCGCTTCAGGCACGTGCCGCGGAGGCCGCATGACGACGGCAGCCCACGGCTTCACGTCCGACACGCTCGGCTGGCGTGCGTGGCTCGACACGGTATCGCTCGACACGGCGACACCCGATCAGCTCGCGGTGCTGGAAGCGAGCCACCCGCAAGCGAAGACGTCCGACTATTACCTGCTGCTCGTCCACCTTCCCGACATCCTGCGGCAACGCTCGGGCGTATTCAACGCGATCATGTACGGTCCCGGCGGGCTGTCGCGCGCGGAGCGCGAACTGGCGAGCACGGCCGTATCGCGCGTGAACGGCTGCGTGTACTGCGCGTCGGTGCATGCGCAGCGCTTCGCGCAGCTCGCGAAACGCACCGATGCGATCGAACAGGTGTTCGAGGATCCGGCGACGGCCGGCACGACGGCGCGCGAACGCGCGATCGTCCGCTATGCGATCGCGTTGACCGAACGGCCCGACGCGATCGGCGAAGATGACATTGCGGCGCTCGAAGTCGAAGGGTTGACGCACGAGGAGATTCTCGACCTGTCGCACGCCATCGCGATCTTCGCGTGGGCGAACCGGTTGATGCTGACGCTCGGCGAGCCGGTGTTCCCGGCACCGGCGGCCACGGCCTGACCGCAGCGAAAGAGGTGGCGCGGGCCCCCGCCCGCGTCACGCCTTGTGCGTCGACAACAAGATGCTCGTCTCGGTATTGGCGATTCCGTCGATCAGCCGGATCGCGCCGAGCACGCGATCGAAGTGTTCGAGCGAATCGGCGTGCAGCTCGGCGACGAGATCCCAGCGCCCGTTCGTGCTGTGGATCGACGCGACGTTCGGATGCCCGCGCAGCACCTTCACCACCTCCGCGCCGCGATTGCCCTGCACCGCGATCGACATCAGCGCGCGAATCCGGTGCCGTTCGGCGGCCGGCTTGAGCCGTACCGTATAGCCGACGATCACGCCGTTTTTCTCGAGCCGCGTGAGGCGGTTCTGCACGGTCGCGCGCGCCACGCGCAATTCTTTCGCCAACGCGACGACGGGCAGTCGCGCGTTGTCGCGCAGCAGCGCGATGAGCTGACGGTCGACGTCGTCGAGCGTGATCATGAACGGCTTTCCTGTTGAGCGTGAACCGGCCGCCAGCGTGCCGGAGGCCGCCCGTTCCGGCCAGCGTGAACTGTTCAAAGTGCCGGAAATGGCTGGCAATTTGCCAAGTCTATCGAGAAATCTGCCACTTTTGCCGTCTTTTTGTTGGCTCGACTCACGGAAATAATGACTCCATCGACCGGCCGACCCGCCGCGCCGCTGCTTTTTCAGCAAGCCCGGATTCGCGCCGACACCCCGCCCGGTCGACCAGAACGCCCGGACACCCGTACCGGCACCGAATATGGAGACAGACCGATGACTCGCTTCCTCGACGTTCCCGCCACCGCCCGCCTGATCGCCAGGACCGGCGTCACGACGTTCCTGCGCGAACTCGTCGACACGCTGCGCGCCGACTACCTGCACTGGGCCGATTTCGACAAGTCGCCGCGCGTCGCGTGCCACTCGCGCGACGGCGTGATCGAGCTGATGCCCGTCGCGAACGCGTCGCTGTTCGCGTTCAAGTATGTGAACGGCCATCCCGTCAATGCGGCGCGCGGGATGCACACGGTGATGGCGTTCGGCGCGCTCGCCGAAGTCGATACCGGCTACCCGCTGCTGCTCGCCGAACTCACGCTCACCACCGCGCTGCGCACGGCCGCGACGTCGGTCCTCGCCGCGCAGGCGCTCGCCCGGCCCGATTCGCGCACGATGGCGCTGATCGGCAACGGCGCGCAAAGCGAATTCCAGGCGATCGCGTTCCACACGCTGCTCGGCATCGACGAAATCCGCGTGTTCGACGTCGATCCGCGCGCAACCGACAAGCTCGTGCGAAATCTCGCCGCGTACCCGAAATTGCGGGTCGTGCGCGCGGCCTCGACCGCCGACGCCGTGCGCGGCGCCGACATCGTGACGACCGTCACCGCCGACAAGGCATACGCGACGATCGTCACGGCCGACATGATCGAGCCCGGCATGCATCTGAACGCCGTCGGCGGCGATTGCCCGGGCAAGACCGAACTCGAGGCGGGCGTGCTGCACGCGGGCCGCGTGTTCGTCGAATTCGAGCCGCAGTCGCGCATCGAGGGCGAGATCCAGCAGATGCCGGCCGACTTCCCCGTGACCGAGCTGTGGCGCGTGCTGCAGCGCGAAACGGCTGGCCGCGAGCGCGCGGACGAAGTCACGGTGTTCGACTCGGTCGGCTTCGCGCTCGAGGATTACTCGGCGCTGCGCTACCTGTACGCGCTCGCGCAGCAGCACAACGCGGGCGTCGAGATCGCGCTGATTCCGCCGGCCGTCGATCCGAAGAACCTGTTCGCGCTGATCGACGACCCGGCCGCGATCGCGCACGGCCACGCGGCGTTCGTGACCGAAGCCGTCGCCGCGTTCGCGCGCTGACCGTCAGCTGGGGGCGGCCCCTGCGCCGCCCGTTTTCCTCCCTCCGCTCCCGCCCTTCATGAATCTCGTATCGATCCAGGCGCCATCCGCCGTCGTGATGATCCGGCCGCACCGCTTCCTGCCGAACCCGCAGACCGCGGCCGACAACGCGTTCCAGTGCACGGCCGCAGGCGGTGCGTGCGACACCTCGTCGATATCGGCCGCCGCGCGCGACGAAGTCACGGCCGCCGCGCGCACGCTCGCCGATGCGGGCGTGCGCGTGCACGTGTTCGACGACCACGGCGAGCGCGACACACCCGACTCCGTGTTCCCGAACAACTGGTTCTCGACGCATCCGGGCGGCCATGTCGCGCTGTATCCGATGCACAGCCCGAACCGTCGCCGCGAGCGGCGGGCGGACGTGATCGAGATGCTGAAGGCCGAGTACCGCGTGCAGGACGTGATCGACTACTCGGGCCTCGAATACGACGACGTGTTCCTCGAAGGCACCGGTGCGATGGTGCTCGACCACGTCGCGCGGATCGCGTACACCGCGCGCTCGCGCCGTGCCGATCCGGTCGCGCTCGAACGCTTCTGCACGCACTTCAACTTCGAGCCGATCTGCTTCGACACGGCCGACGCGAACGGCAAGCCGATCTATCACACGAACGTGATGATGAGCGTCGCGACCGAGTTCGCGATGGTCGGCCTCGACCTGATCGCCGACAGCCGCCGCCGTGGCGAGATCGCGCAACGCCTGACCGAAACGGGGCGTGCTGTGATCGCGCTCGACCACGCGCAGATCGCGAATTTCGCGGGCAATACGCTGGAATTGTCGGGAAAGGATGGGCGCGTGCTCGCGCTGTCGCGGCGTGCGTTCGACTGTCTCACGCACGACCAGCGCGCGGTGATCGAACGCTCCGCGCGGTTGCTGCCGCTCGACGTGCCGACGATCGAGCTGGCCGGCGGGTCGGTGCGCTGCATGCTCGCGGGGATACATCTCGCGCGGCGCTCGATGGCGGCACGCGACGGCGCGGCAATCGAATCGATGGGACGGGAGCGCGAAGCGGTGTCGCACGCCTGACTGTAGCGGGTTCTGACGTCGCGCTACCGTTGACGCGACCGGATGCTTCGATCTGCGAACGAGATCGAAGCATCCGGTCGTACTTTCAATCGGCCAGCAACTTCAGCCCCGCCGGCAGCGTTTCGCCGAATACGCGCGCCGTATCGGCTTCGTCGAACGCGATCGCTTCACGGACCATGTCGATCCACGCCGCCGATGCATTCGCGGCCGACAGGCGCTTGATGACGGCCTCGCGCGTGTCGTCCGGCAAATCGCGCGAGCGGTCGCCCGTCATCCGCGCGATCTGCGCGGCCGCGAACGCGGCCGGCTCGACCTGCTTCCAGTCGAGCGCGAACAGCGCATCGAGCCAGCCGCCAACGATTTCCGCCGGCACGACACTGTGCGCGCTGCCATAGAACGGCCGCCGCGCACCGATCCGCCCGAGCGCCCATGCACACAACGCGCGTTCGGCCGGCTTCTGCAGCTGCACGATCAGGCGCTCGGCGAGCTCGACCTTGCGCTCGACGGGCAACCGTTCGAGCGACGCGGACAACCGCGTCATGTCGGCCGGCCCGACCTTGGCCGGATCGAACGGCAGCTTGCGCCGCTTGTCGTCGGACGGTTCGAGGAACGCGATCGCGTCGCGCACCTGCGTCTGCGCATCGTCGTCGAGGCCGCCGGCCACGCGCCGCCACAGCGTCCACCACTCGGACCACACCTGCGCATCGGTCACGTATTGAATGCCGTCGTCGAACAGCGGCCACAGTTGCTCGATGCGCCACGCGTCGAGCGGATGACCGAATCCCGGACGCAGGCAATAGCCGGCGAGATTCAGCCACGCGCGCTCGTGATCGGCCGAGCGACGGCGCCGCCGCGCCCGTGCGAGCAATGCGTCGAACAGTTCGCGCGCGAGCGCGACGTCCCAGTCTTCGCGGGCGCCGAGCACCTGCTCGAGTTGCGCGCGCAACCGGCGCGTGTCCTTCGGCGTCACGCCCGCGGCCTTGCTGCCGAACGAGCGCTCGATCAGCTCGATCGCCTGGTCGAGCCGCGGATGCCGCGCGGACGCCGCATCGTCGCCGTGCCCCGGCGCATCGCCGCGCAACTGGAATTCGAGCCGCCAGCGGCGCGCCGCGTCGTCGGTCGCGATGCAATGCATTTCGAGCGTGCCGACCTCGGTCAGCGACGCGGTGAGCTTCACCGGCGTTTCGCGCGCGTCGCCACCCGCCTTCGCGTCGACGACCGTCGCGATCGGCGGCAGCCGCACGAAATCGCCGCCGTCGAGATCGACGAGATCGCCGGGCCGGTACTTCGTGTCGGCCACCGTCGATACGAGGTGGAACCGCACCGGCTGCCCGAGCTGCAGCGCGAACGTGCGATCGTCGAGCCGGATCTCGCGTCCCTCTTCCGCGCCGCGCGGCAGCAGGCAGACGCCGCGTGCGACGGAATCGTCCGCACCGTCGTCGAGCACGAGGAAATAGCTGCGCGCGGAGCCGCCGCCGATGCGCGGCGCATGGCCGGCACGCGCGAGCCCGTAGGCCACCGCGCCACGCGCGACGGCCACGTCGGGATGCGCGTTGTGCAGCACGTCGAGCGGCGCGCCGCGCCACGCACCGAGCGTCTGCGCAAGCCGGCCGGCGAGCGCGCCCGCGCGGAACACGCCGCCGTTGAGCAATAGCGTGTCCGGCAGCGGGCCTTCCGCATGACGATTCAGGAACGCGGCGACGTGGCGCGTGACGGCCGCGTCGCTCGCATACGGCAAGCCGAATTCGACGATCGCCGCGCGCGCCCGGCGCGGCAGTTCGCCGGCCTCGACCTGCGGAAAGAACCCGTCGACGACGATCTGCTCGACTTCCTGCCGCGTCAGCTCGGCCGAGCGCGCGCCGCCGACGAGCTTGCTGCCCGCGCCGAGCAGCGTGACGGTGGCGGACGCCGGCGCGTCGTCGCCGAGCAGCCGCTCCTTCGCCGCGCGGCAGCGCTCGACGAGCTGCGACAGGCTCGCGGCCGACAGCCGCGTACCGGGCTCGGTCAGCCGTGACTCGACCAGGCGCGCGAGCGCGAGGTCCATGTTGTCGCCGCCGAGCATCAGGTGGTTGCCGACGCCGACGCGCGTGAAGGTCGGCTCGCCATCGTCGCCCGGCGCGACGTCGACGAGCGTGAGGTCGGTCGTGCCGCCGCCGACGTCGCAGATCAGCACGCGCCGCGCCGCGGCGAACGTCTCGCGCAACGTGTCGCGCTGGCCGTACAGCCAGTCGTAGAACGCGGCTTGCGGCTCTTCCAGCAACCGCAGCGCCGGCAGCTTCGCGCGCCGTGCGGCCTCGACGGTCAACGCGCGCGCGCCGTCGTCGAACGACGCGGGCACCGTCAGGATCACGTCCTGCCGCGCGAGCGGCGCGTCGGGAAAATGCGCGTCCCACGCGTCGCGCACATGCGCGAGATAGCTCGCGCTCGCCTCGACCGGCGACACCTTGTCGACGCCGTCGGCCGCGCCCCACGGCAGGATCGCCGCGAGCCGATCGACCGACGCGTGCGACAGCCAGCTCTTCGCGCTCGACACGAGCCGGCCCGGCACCTGCGCGCCCAGCGTGCGCGCGTAGCGGCCGATCACGGCCGGCGGCGCGCCGACCGCGCCCGCCTTCGTGTCGGCCTTCGGCTCGGCCGCCCACGGCAGCCGCAGCGCGTCCGGCGGCAGCTCGCCCGCCGCCGGGTGATAACGCACCGACGGCAGCAGCGGCTGCGCGGCCACCGCGCCGGGCCCGACGAGTTGCTCGACGTCGAACACGCGGATCGCGTCGGAACCGGCCTCGACGTACGCGACGACCGTATTGCTCGTGCCGAGGTCGATGCCGACCGTATAACGCTTCATCGCGCTCAGGCGGCGCCGCGCACGTCGAACTCGACCTTCCAGCGCTCGTTCGTGCCGCTCGGGATCGCCTCGAGTTCGAGCGTGCCGGCTTCGGTCACGCGCGCGTGCAGCTTCACCGGCACGACTTCGCCGACGGTGCGCCCTTCGGCGGGCAGCGTCGCCTGGATTTCCTCCAGCTCCTGCAGCTCTTCCGGCGACCAGTAGTCGAGCAGCGTGCCGACCTGATCCTGGCGGCGCACCGACGAGCCGAAGAAGCGGAACTGCACCGGTTCGCCGACGACGAGGCCGAACTCCTGCGGCGGCAGCGCCGCGTCCGAGCCTTCCTCCATCCCGAACGGCGCGACGCACAGCGCCTGCACCGGCGGCTCGAGCCCCGGCACCGCGGGCATCGCCGATTCGATCGCGACGTAGTACGCACGCGCCGTGCCGCCGCGAATGCGCACGCCACGGCCGCGCTTCACGTAGCCGTAGTACGCCGCGCCGCGCGCGACCGCGAGATCGAGATCGGCGCCTTCGAGCAGGCGCGCGGGCGGCGCGCCTTCGGCGGCCAGCCAGCCGTTGAGCGTGTCGAGCACGCGCTGCGTGAGCAGCGTCGACTTGAACACGCCGCCGTTGAACAGCACGGCGGTCGGATGCAGAAACGTCGCGCCCTGCGGCAGCGTGCGCTGCACGCCTTCGAGCGTGTCGAGCGCCGCGACCTGGCGGCCGAGGAACGCCGCGAGATGGCGCGTGATGCCGGCGTCCTGCGCATACGGCAGGCCGAGCTGCGTCAGGCCGACACGCGCGCGGCTCACCGGCCGCGCGGCGGCATCGACTTGCGGGAAGAAGCCTTCGAGGATCGTCTGCGTGAGTTCCGCGCGCGTCAGTTCCGTGCGGATCGAGCCGCCGATCAGCTTCGAGCCGCGGCTCGGCACGACGAGCGGCACCGCATCGGTGGTCGGGTCGGACAGCAGCGTTTCCTTGGCCGAGCGGCACGCGTAGGTCAGCGCGCGCAGTTGCCACGGATCGGCCTGCGTGCCCTGCTGCGCGAGCTTGCGTGCGACCACGTGCGCGAGGGCGAGGTCCATGTTGTCGCCGCCGAGCAGGATGTGCTCGCCGACGGCCACGCGATGCAGTTCGAGATTGCCGTCGCGCTCGACCACCGCGATCAGCGACAGGTCGGTCGTGCCGCCGCCGACGTCGACGCACAGGATCAGGTCGCCGACCTGCACCTGCTTGCGCCAGCCGCCCTCGCTCTTCTGGATCCAGCTGTACAGCGCCGCTTGCGGCTCTTCCAGCAGCGTCATCCGCGAATAACCGGCGGCACGCGCGGCTTCCGCCGTCAGTTCGCGCGCGGCCGGATCGAACGACGCGGGGATCGTGACCGTCACGTCCTGGTCGGCGAACGGCGCGTCGGGATGCGCGTGGTCCCACGCTTCGCGCAGGTGCGTCAGGTAGCGGATCGAGCTTTCCAGCGGCGACACACGGGCCACTTCCGGCGGTGCATCGCTCGGCAGGATCGCCGCGCGGCGGTCGACGCCCGGATGGCACAGCCAGCTCTTCGCGCTCGACACGAGGCGGATCGGCGTGCCGGCGCCGCGCGTGCGCGCCATCTCGCCGACCGCGAAGCCGCGCGAATCGGTCCACGGCAGCGTCAGGTCGCCCTGGGTCAGCTCGCTTTCATGCGGCAGGTAGAGGAACGACGGCAGCAGGTCGCGCGATTCCAGCGCGCCGGGCGCGGTGAGCTGCGCGATCGGCAGCACCTGCTGCACGATCTTTTCGCCATCGCTCGTGCTGCTGTCGACGTACGACAGCGCGCAATGGGTCGTCCCGAGGTCGATACCGATCGAATAGCGCGGATCGCTCACAGTTCCACCTCCGCCGGTGCGATCACCGATGCGTCGTGGCTGCCCGTCAGCTTCGGCAGGCGCACGTCGGACACGCGCCAGCCGCGATGGCTGACGGTGCCGGTAAACGGCGCGGAGCCGACCACGTTGCCCGTCACGCGCACGGCGGTCGCGTCGAAGCCGGCCGGCAGCGTCACGCGGCTGCCTTCGGCTTCGTCGCGCACCGGCACGATCGTGAAGTGTTCGCGCAGCGCGGCGCGGCAGCCGTCGTGCACGAGGCGCGCGGCGGCGCCGATGTCGGCGTCCGCATAGCCGGCGATGTCTTCCTCGACGAAATCGATGAAGCGCGCATCGCGTTGCAGCAGGCCGAGCAGTTGCAGGGCGGCCTGCGGGCTCGCTTCGCGCAGCTCGGGCGCCGGCGCCTTCACCGGCGCGGGGGCGACCGGCGCGGCAGCCGGCGCGGGGGTCGGGGCCGGCGCGACCGGGGCCGGCGCGCCATCGCGCACGCGCAGCACTTCGGCCGCGAACTCGCGATTGCCGAGCACGGAGAAGAACGTGCCGACGGCCAGCGACAGCCGGCCGAAGAAGGACAGGTTGGATTCGGGCATGGGGTCTGGACTCCTGTGGGCTCGCAGCACGGCGAGCGTTTCTTGCCTGGGCGCCCGGCGGCGGCGTGCGGCATGCGCACCGGCGCCGCCCGGCGCGTGATTCGAACGCACCCTCGCGGGTGCGGAAAACCCGTATTTTGCCCTGTGGCGGACGAACCGGGCAGAAGTCGGGGGACAGAACATGGCGGCGCGGCGGTTTCCGCCGCGCCGGATCGCGCGTCAGATGCGATCGAGCGCGATGCTGCGACGCGTCAGCGCGACTTGCTCAGCCGCGCCGCCTTCGCTTCGAAATCGCGCGACAGCATGCCGAGCGTGACTTCGCCGAAGCGCGCGAGCAGCGACGCTTCGGCTTCCTTCAGCGTCGCCGACAGGTGCGCGTTGACGGCCTGTTCGACCAGGCATTCGAGTGCATCCTCGGGCACCAGGTCGGAAAACAGCGGCGGCTCGCCCACCGCGCGATAGACGTCGAGCAGCGTGATGTCGTCGAGCGCGACGCTCAGCGCCCAGCCGCCGCCGTGCCCCTTCTCCGACTGCACGTAGCCGCAGTCGCGCAACCCGCCGAGCAGGCGCCGCACGACGACCGGGTTCGTGCACAGCATCGTCGCGATCGTCTCCGACGTCAGCGGGCCGTCGGCCTGGTCCATGTGGATCAGCGCATGCAGCATGCGCGACAAACGGCTGTCGGTTCTCACGGGCGAGGCTCCCCTTCTCTCGAAACTTTTGAAGTTGCATGAATGATACCATCGCCCTATCATGCAACTTCTCGTGTTTCATGAGTTGGCCGCCAGCGGAGCACGTGGATCATTCACGCAGGTCCAGAAAGGAGTTGATGCATGCATTCCCATCATGAAGTGATCGTGATCGGCGGCAGCTTCGCCGGGCTGTCGGCCGCGATGCAACTGGCGCGGGCACGCCGCCGCGTGCTCGTGATCGACGCCGGTCGGCCGCGCAACCGCTTTGCCGAACACGCGCACGGCTTCTTCGGCCAGGACGGCAAGCCGCCCGCGCAGATCGTCGCCGAAGCGCGTGCGCAGCTCGCCGCGTATCCGACCGTGCAGCGCATCGACGGCGAGGCACGCACCGCCGAGCGCGACGCGGACGGGCGCTTTCACGTGACGCTGGCCGACGGCAGCCGCGCGAGCGCCGACCGGCTGATTCTCGCGACCGGCATCCGCGACGCGTTGCCCGCGCTGCCGGGGCTGGCCGAACGCTGGGGCATCAGCGTGCTGCATTGCCCGTACTGCCACGGGTACGAGGTCAGCGGCCAGCGGCTCGGCGTGCTCGCCACGCATCCGCTGTCGGTCCATCAGGCGATCCTGATTCCGGACTGGGGCCCGACGACGTGGTTCACGCAGGGCGTGGTCGAACCGAACGACGAAGAAGCCGCGTTGCTCGCCGCGCGCGGCGTGCGCATCGAGCGCTCGCCGGTCGTCGAGATCCTCGGCGATGCGCCGCGTATCGACGCGCTGCGGCTCGCCGACGGTCAGCTCGTGTCGATCGACGCACTGTTCATCGGCGCGCGCACCGACATGGCGAGCGACCTTGCGCAGCAGCTCGGCTGCGCGTTCGACGACGGGCCGCTCGGCACCGCGATTCGCGTCGACACGTGGAAGCGGACGAGCGTCGCCGGCGTATATGCGGCCGGCGACGCGTCGAGCCTGATGACCAACGCGACGTTCGCGTCGGCATCGGGTGTGGCGGCCGGCGTGGGCGCGCACCGGTCGCTGGTTTTCGGGCTGGACGCGTAGGTGGATGGGCAGCCGGGCGTCACGCCGCGCGCGGCGCGGCGTCCACCGCCGGCTGCGCGTCCCCCTCGGCGCTGCACGCTTCCAGCGAAATCCGCCGCGTCTCGCGCCCGTTGAGCCACCACAGGCCGGCCGCGAGCGGCCCCGGCAGCGCAAGCACCAGCAGCACGACCAGCGCGGCCGACGGCGAGCCCGACATTGCGTAAACATTCGTCAGCATCAGCGGCGCGATCACCGCGCCGAGCCGGCCGATCGCGACCGACACGCCGAGCCCCGTCGCGCGAATCCGCGTCGGCAGGATTTCGGACGACACCACATAGCCCGAGATGTACGCCCACGTGACGCCGAACTGGATCAGGCAGTAGCCGAACACCATGCCGGGCAATGCATGCATCGCATAGATGAAGACGATCGCCGCGACGGTGAACGTATAGCTTGCGAACAACGACGCGCGCCGCCCCCAGGCCTCGACCAGGAACGCCGCGACGATGCCGCCCGCTAGCGCCGCGGCGTTGCCGATCATGTAGTAGATCGGCATGTCCGTCGACGCCACCTTCAGGTACGGCAGCAGCACGAGCGCCATCAGCGACAGCACGCCGTACACGACGGCCGCCTGCGAGAAGTTCAGCGCGCCGGCCAGCGCGCAGCGCGCGCGATACGCGCCGAACAGTTCGCCGACGTTGCGCCAGAACGCGGGCGCCTGGTGCGCGAAGCGGGTCGGCGTGTAGCGCTTCGTCAATTGCGCGCGGTCGGCCTGCGCGCGCGGCGCGCGCGCCACGCTCGCGACGATCTGCTCGACGATCGCTTCGGCTTCCGCCACGCGCCCCTGCTGGATCAGCCAGCGCGGCGATTCCGGAATCACGCGGCGGATCCAGAAGAACACCAGCGCCATCGTCGTGCCGAGGCCGAAGCCCACGCGCCATGCCCACTCGGGCGGCAACTGGTTCAGCACCAGATACGACACGGCCGCCGACAGCAGCGCGCCGACCGGAAAACCCGACAGGATCAGCGCGTCGGTCCGGCCGCGATGGCGCGTCGGAATGAATTCGCCCATCGTCGCGGTCACCGCCGAATATTCGCCGCCGACGGCCAGCGCCGTCATCGCGCGGAAGAACAGGAACGATTCGTAGTTCCACGACAGCACGGTCGCGACGCTGAAGCACGCGTACCAGAGCAGCGTCGCGAGGAACAGGCGCTTGCGGCCATAGCGGTCGGCGAGATAGCCGAACGCGATCGCGCCCACCAGCATCCCGAACACCCAGATGCTGACCGCGAGCGAGCCCTGCGCGGCGCTCAGGTGCCAGTGCGACTTCAGCACGCCGAACACGCTGCCGATGATGTTGGTTTCGAACGAATCGAGCGCCCAGCCGACGCCGAGCGCGACCAGCATCAGCGTGTGGAAGCGGGTCCACGGCAGGTTGTCGAGACGCGTGAGCGCGTCCGTTTCGATCGGATGAGACGGTTGCATGATGAGGGCTCCTCGTCAGTGAAGCGCCCGCTCGGGCTGCTCCGGGCTGAAGTCGAAATGCGGGAAGCGCGCGCGGGTGCCGATGAAGTTGCGCCCACGTGCGCCGTCGAATGCGTGATCCACGATGCGCGCCCATTCGGGCGCGTCGATCCCGTACGCGGCCGGGTGGCTCGCGACGCCGAGCGCGTCGAGCAATGCGACGAGCTGCGCGGGGGCGGACGCCGTATCGCCGAAGATCTCGCGCAGCGCGGCGTCGCACGCGGCGTCGACGCCGAGCGCCGCCTGCATCACGGCCGGCAGGCAGAACGAGCACGCGATGCCGTGCGCGACGCCGCGCGTCAGCGTGATCGCATAGGAAATGCTGTGCGCGAGCGCGGTGTGCGTATTCGAGAACGCGAGCCCCGCGCGCAGCGCGCCGAGCGCCATGTCGCTGCGCGCGTCGAGATCGTCGGGGTGCGCATTCACGCGCCCGAGGCCGTGCATCAGTTCGCGTGCCGCCTGCACGGCAAGGCCGCGCGTGACGGGGTTCGCATGGACGTTCCAGATGCTTTCGAGCGCGTGCGACAACGCGTCGAGACCGCTGGCGAGCGTCGGCTGCATCGGCAGGCCGACCATCAGGCGCGGATCGACGATCACCGTTTCCGGAAAGAGATCGGGCCGCGACAGCGACAGCTTGCGCGCGTTGTGCGGATCCCAGACGGTCGCCCACCGCGTCACTTCGCTGCCGGTGCCGGCCGTGGTCGGGATCGCGACGATCGGCAGCGCAGGCCGCACCGGTGCGTCGCCCGTCGTGCCCGCGGCGCCGGACAGGATGCGCAGCACGCGATCGAAATCGCCGTGTTCGGCGGCGAGCACTTTCGCCGAATCGATCACCGAGCCGCCGCCGAGCGCGATCAGCACGTCCGGTTTGGCGGACAGCGCGGCGAGCCGCTCGCACGCGCGTCGCAGCATCGGCACCGACGGGTTCGCCTCGACGCAGTCGATCCGCGCGAGCGCCGGCCCGAGCTGCGCTTCGACACGGTCGGCCAGCCGCGCGAACACGGCATCGGGATACGTGACGATCGCATAGCTGCGTCCGCCGAGCGCATCGCTCAAATCCGTGAGCGCGTCGACGCCGAAGCGGATCCGCACGGGATTGTGGAAGTGCCAGTCGCTCATGCCGCCGCTCCCGCGCGACGCCGCGTATCGCACACTTGTCCGTTCACGACCCGATATTCTGCATGACGAACCAATACGAAAAACCGATCTTCCGCGCAATACATGCTCGCACCTGAATGGAATGGGGACGAGCATCAGGTTAGACATCCGCGATGACGCGTTCATGATCGAAAATCCCGGTCATCGGCTATGGATCGACCGAATTTTTCGATCGATCGCCGCCGCATGCCGGTGCGTCGTTGCCCGCGGTCACGCGTCGAGCGGCCGGCACCGCGCGACCGCATCGAAAAACGACGCGACCAGCCGGCTGCCGCGCCGTTCGCTCAGGCAACACACGTGGATATGGGTTTCGACCGGGTCGCCGTCGATGCGCAGCGGCCGCAGCCGCTCGTCGGGCACGTATTCGGCCTTCGATACCGTGCCGACGCCGAGCCCGCGCGTGACGGCCTCGCGCAACGCCTCGCGGCTGCCGATGTCCATCGCGATGCGCGGCGTCAGGCCGGCCGCCGCCATCGCGTCTTCGAGCGCGCGGCGCGTCGTCGAGCCCGGTTCGCGCATCAGCAGCGGCTCGCCGGCCAGTTCGTGCAGCGTGATCGCGTCGCGCGTCGCGAAGCGGTGCGTCGAGCGCACGAACGCGATCACCGGAAAGCTCGCATAGCGCTGCGTGAAGTAGCGCGCGTCCTCGAACGCGCGGGCCACCACGCCGACGTCGCACACGTACTCGTCGAGATCGCGCAAGACGGTTTCCGAATTGCCGAGCGCGACCGACAGGTGCATGTGCGGATGCAGCTTGTGATACGCGTCGATCATCTCGGTGACGTGAAACGGGCCGACCGCGCCGATCTTCAGCGAGCCGCGCTGCAATGCGCCGCTGTCGCGCAGCAGCGCGGCGGCATCGCTCTCGTCGCTGCAGATGCGGCGCGCGATCGGCAGGAATTCGAGCCCGACCGCCGACAGCTCGACGCGCCGGCCGCGGCGGTGGAACAGCTCGACGCCGTGTTCGTGTTCGAGGGTCTGGATCTGCGACGTGATCGTCGTCTGGCTGGTGGACAGCGCGCGGGCGGCCGCGGTGAAACCGCCGTGCTGGACGACGGCAATGAAGCTGCGAAGCTGGGTCAGTGTCATGACGGGCGGTCGAATCGATCGGGAAATACGTGCCGAATGCCGGATGGCATCGAAAAATTCAATGTATCGGGCGAATGTGACAGGCGCGTTCCGGTCGAGCTTGTCGCCGCCCCTCGACGCCGCGTCGATGGCTTCGCCGCACGATGTGCGGTTTAATGCTCGACATCACCGGCATTAAGAACCATGAAATGCTCGACCTCGACGACCTTCGACTCGTCCGCGCGATCGGCACGTCGCGCTCCCTGGCCGCTGCCGCCCGGCTGCTCGACCTCACGCCGCCCGCGGTCACGATTCGCCTGCAGCGGATGGAGGCACGGCTGAACGCAAGGCTCGCCGTGCGGCAGCCGAAAGGGATCGCGCTGACCGACGAAGGGCAGCGGCTGTACCAGGAAGCCGTCGGCATTCTCGAGCGCGTGGAAGCGCTGCCGGGCAGCCTCGCGGGCGACCACGGCGACGTGCAGGGCACGCTGCGCGTCGTCGCCCCGCTCGGCTTCGGCCGCAAATACGTCGCACGGATCGTGCGCGACCTGCAGCGCGCGCATCCGAAACTCGACATCTCGCTCCATCTGTCGGAAAGCCCGTTGACGAGCGCGGCGGGGGCCGACGTGGTCGTCCATGTCGGCAGCCTCAAGTCGTCGTCGTGGATCGGCTATCCGCTCGCCCCCAACGAGCGCTTCCTGTGCGCGAGCCCCGCGTACGCGCGCCGCCTCAAGGATCTGAAGCATCCGTCCGAGCTGACGCGCTACGACTGCCTGTGCCTGCGCGAGAACGACGAAGACATCCCGCGCTGGCGCTTCTCGCCCGGCAGCGGCGTCGACGGCGAATCGCGGCGGGCTACCGTCATCCGCGTCAGCGGCGCGCTGTCGTCCAACGACGGCACCGTCATCACCGAATGGGCGCTCGCCGGGCTCGGGATCGTCGAGCGCTCCGAGTGGGACGTCGCGCCGCTGCTGGCGAACGGCAAGCTCGTGCGGCTGCTGCCCGGCTGGAACCTGCCGGCCGCGCCGGTGACGGCGCTGTTGCCGTCGCGTACCGGCCGCTCCGCGCGGCAGCGGGTGTTTCTCGACGCCGCGCGGCGGTTTCTCGATCCGCCGCCGTGGCGCGGCAAGGCATGAGTGTTAAATGCGGCTTAATGGAAGATTAGCCGCGCATTAAACACGAGGCGGCCCAACCGCCCTACAGTGTCCGCATCGGCAACCACGCCATCGGACACCTCGTGAACCTTCATACGCTCAATACCCCGGCCGCCCTGATCGACGTCGGCCGCATGCAGCGCAACATCGCGCGCATGCAAACGCATCTGGACGCACTCGGCGTCCGGTTCCGGCCGCACGTCAAGACCACCAAATGCCGGCACGTCGTCGACGCGCAGATCGCGGCGGGCGCGCAAGGCATCACGGTGTCGACGCTCAGGGAAGCCGAGCAGTTCTTCGCGCACGGCATCCGCGACATCGTCTATGCGGTCGGCATGGTGCCCGCCAAACTCGCGCAGGCGCTCGCGCTGCGCCGGCAGGGCTGCGACCTGAAGATCGTCGCCGACAGCCTGCCGGCCGCGCAGGCGATCGCCGCCTTCGGGCGCGAGCACGGCGAACGGTTCGACGTATGGATCGAAGTCGACGTCGACGGCCACCGCTCGGGCATCCCGCCCGAAGCCGACCTGCTGATCGACGTCGGCCGCGCGCTGACCGGCGGCGGCATGCTGCTCGGCGGCGTGCTCGCTCATGCGGGCTCCAGCTATGAATACGACACGCCCGACGCGCTGGCCGCGATTGCCGAACAGGAGCGCAGCCGCACCGTGCGGGCCGCGGAGCGCCTGCGGGCCGCCGGGTTGCCGTGCCCGGTCGTGAGCATCGGCTCGACGCCCACCGCGCTGGCGGCGGAGCGGCTCGACGGCGTGACCGAAGTGCGCGCCGGCGTGTACGTGATGTTCGACCTCGTGATGCACAACATCGGCGTGTGCGAACAGTCCGACATCGCGCTGTCGGTGCTGACCACGGTCATCGGTCATCAGGAAAAGAAAGGCTGGGCGATCGTCGACGCGGGCTGGATGGCGATGAGCCGCGACCGCGGCACGCAGCGCCAGGCACGCGACTTCGGCTACGGGCAAATCTGCACCGAAGCCGGCGAAGTGCTCGACGACTACCTGATGAGCGCCGCCAACCAGGAACACGGGATCGTGTCGCGCGCGGGCACGCCGGATACGGACATCGCGCGGCGGTTTCCGATCGGCACGCGCCTGCGCATCCTGCCGAATCACGCGTGCGCGACCGGCGCGCAACATCCCGACTACCACGCGATCGGCGACGACGACGCCGCGCAGACGTGGCCACGCTTCTACGGGTGGTGAGCGAAGTCCGGCGCCCATGCCGCGCCATCCGCGCATTGACTATTTATCCAGTTCTGGACAAACTTTAAACACCCTCGATTCGTCTCGTGCCGGACAGGCACCCCCGACCATGCCGACCGACGCCCGCCTCCTTCTCCTCGACCGCGATGCCGTCGAGCCCGCCCTGCAAGCCGGGCAAGTGATGGCGGCCGTGCGCGAAGCCTTCGTGCTGCACAGTCAAAGGGCCGGACGCGTATTCCCGGTGGTGCGCGAGAAGCTGCATACCGGCGGCGTGTTCGGCATCAAGTCGGGCGACGTCGCCGGCCAGGATCTGCTCGGTTTCAAGGCGGCCGGGTTCTGGCCCGGCAACCGTACACGCGGCGGCGAGCCGCATCAGGCGACCGTCGCGTTGTTCGATCCGGCGACGGGCCGCCCGCTGTGCATCATGGACGGCAACGCGATCACCACCGCGCGGACCGGCGCCGCGGGCGGCCTCGGGCTGCAACAGCTCGCACGCCGCGACAGCACGCGGATCTGCGTGTTCGGCACGGGCGTGCAGGCGCGCGTGCAGCTCGACTACGCGCTCCGGCTGCTGCCGCAGCGGTGCACGGTGCAATACGTGAACGTCGGCGGCGAGCCGGACCCGGCGTTCGAATCGCACTTCGTCGAACGATGCACGATCGGCGTGGCGCGCGACCGGAACGATGCGGTCGCCCACAGCGACGTGGTGATCACGGCCACGCCCGGCGGCGGGCCGTTGTTCGACGCGGATGCGGTTCGGCCGGGCACCCACCTGACCTGCGTGGGCGCCGATACCGCGGGCAAGCGCGAACTACCGCCTGGCGTGCTGGAACGCGCGCGCATCGTCGTGGACGATCACGATCAGGCGCGCGGCATCGGCGAGTGCCAGTGGGCGCCGGATTTGCCGCGCACGGAAATCGGTGACATCCTCGCGGGTGCGGCATCGGTCGAGCGTTCCGCGCACGAGATCACCGTCTTCGACATGACGGGGCTCGCGCTGCAGGATCTGACCGTCGCGCGCTTCCTGTATCGACACGCGCTCGACAACGGCAGCGGAACCTCCGTTCCGTGGCCCTGGTAAAACGACTTCCCGCTTTCAACCGCCATGCGTCTCGCCAAAGTTTCCGCCCTCTCGTTCGACCTCGACGACACCCTGTGGCCGTTCGGGCCGTCCGTCGTCCGGGCCGAGGCGACGCTGCGCACATGGCTGATCGAGCACGCGCCCAATACCGCGAGCGTGTTGCCGACGCAACAGGCACTCAGCGCGCTCCGTGAGGAATACGAACAGTTGCGCCCGGATCTCGCCAGCGACTATCGCGCGATGCGAATCGGCTCGATCCGGCTTGCGCTGGAACGCGCGAACGAAGATGCCTCGCTGACCGATCGTGCCTACGACGTCTTCTACGCGGCGCGCAATCGTGTCGAATTCTACGAAGACGCGCTGCCGGCGCTGGCGTGGTTGAGCGCCCGCTTTCCGCTGATCGCGGTCACCAACGGCAATGCCGACCTCCGGCTGACCGGCGGCGACGAATTCTTCCGCACGACGCTCAGCGCACGTGCATTCGGCTTCGCCAAGCCGGAACCCGAAATCTTCCATGCGGCGGCGGACACACTCGGCGTGCGGCCGGCCGAATTGCTGCATGTGGGCGACGACTTCCACCTCGACATCGTCGGCGCGCTGAATGCGGGGCTTCAGGCCGCGTGGGTCGTGCGCGAGCCTCGGGCGGACGGGGAACCGGCTCCGCCGCAGGCGGCGACACCGCATCTCACGTTGCGCGATCTGGCGATGCTGTGTCGTGCGCTCGGCGGACCCGATACGGTGTCGTGATCGCACGCGGACGCGGCGGGTCGTGCCGATGCGGCGCATGACCCGGCACCCGTTTCACTGTCACGCCGCCTTGCGCGCCTCCGCGATCCGCTGCGGCGCCTTCGGCCGCGCATACAACCGCTCCAGATACGCGCGCAGTTGCGGGAACGGTTCGATCAGGTGGCATTCGCTCGCCCAGTCGATCAGGTAAGCCGTCACGCAATCGGCCACCGTCAGCGAATCGCCGACGATGAATTCGCGCCCTTCGAGATGCGTGTCGAGAATCGCGGCCATCGTCGTGAAATCCTCGCGCGCCAGTTCGATATCGGCCGGCGAGCGTTTCTCCGGCGGATAGATGAACGTATGCCGCGTGATCCGCCACAGCGGCTGCTCGAGCTCCGTCACCGCGAACATGACCCATCGATAGGCCTCCGCCCGCAGCGCCGGCTCGACCGGCAGCAGCGCCTTCTCCGGGTACTTGTCCGCGAGATACAGCACGATCGCGGCCGATTCGGGAATCACGAGGTCGCCGTCCACCAGCACCGGCACCTTGCCGGCCGGATTCAGGCGCAGGAATTCGGGCCGCTTGTGCTCGCCCTCGAGCAGGTTGACCGACACGAATTCGAAATCCGCATCCAGTTCCTTCAGACCCCACAGCGCCCGCTGCGAGCGGGTGCCGGCAAATCCGTAAAGCTTCATCGCCCATCTCCATCCAGAATGTCGGGAAAATGTCTGCATCCGGACCACGCGCATCGCATCGGGCGACACGTCGTGTCCGGCCTCACGCGTCGCTCATGCGCCCGGAATCGCCAGCACCGGCATCACGTCGACCGACACGCCCGGGAACAGCGTGAAATGCGGATGACCTTCGAACAGCGCGGCGGCCGCCTCGTGCGATGCCGCCCGCACGACGCTGAAGCCGCTCAGCGCATTGGACGTGTCGCGGATGCCGCCGGCGTCGATGGTCTTGGTCTTGCCGAGCGGGCCGCCCAGCTCGACGATCGCGTCGCGATGCCGCTCGACCCACGCATGCCACGCGGCGATGCCGTCGCGCTCGCGCGTGCGCCGCTCGTCCTCCGGCAGCGCCATCCATGCCTTCATCGCCGGGCTATCCTGGGTTCCGAGAAATACGGCGAGATACAACTGTTGTTGCGCACTCATGCCTTCTCCTCCGATGACGGGCACGGCGGGTTGCCGCGCCTCGACCTTGACAAGATAGGTTGATATCAACACAATTGCAACATGGCACGAAAAGAAAAGCTTCCCTTCGAAACGACGCTGATGGTGCGCGATTGCTGCCTGTGCCTGCACATGCAGCGCGCGGCGCGCAATCTGGCGCGCATCTTCGACGATGTGCTGCGCCCGCTCGACCTCACCAACGGCCAGTTTTCGCTGTTGATGTCGTTGAACCGGCCGCAACCGGCCCCGATGAAATCGGTTGCGTCGCTGCTCGCGATGGACCGAACCACGCTCACCGCGGCGCTCAAGCCGCTCGAGCGGCGCGGCCTCGTCACGATTACGCAGGACCCGGACGACCGGCGCAGCCGCCTGCTGGAACTGACACCGGCCGGGCACGAGCTGCTGGCCGAAGCGTTCCCGCTGTGGCAGCAGACGCATGCCGAGATCGAGCGGCCGTTCGCGCCGGGCGAAGTCGACCAGTTGCGCGGCCAGTTGCGCACGCTGTCGATCGATCCGGGTTCGCGCGACTGAGGCGGCGCGCGGATCGCCCAGCGGTGGCGATCATGCGCACTTCCTGTCACGCGCTGTCAGCAGACATTGCCGGCGTCCGTCGCACCGCCCGATTCGATGGCAATATCGCTCGACACGACAACCGATCCGGTATCCATAAGGAGACGAGCATGGGCAACAACGAGAAGGGCGCGATTTTCCGGTCGCTTCACCGCGCGGGCCAGCCGCTGGCGCTGTTCAACGTGTGGGACGCCGGCAGTGCGCGCGCGGTGGCCGACGCCGGCGCCGTCGCGCTGGCCACCGGAAGCTGGTCGGTCGCGGCAGCCAACGGTTTCGTCGACGGCGAGCAGATGCCGCGCGCGCTGATGATGGAAGTGCTGGAGCGGATCGTGCGCGCGACGGACCTGCCCGTCACCGTCGACCTCGAAAGCGGCTACGGCGAGCGGCCGGAGGATGTCGCCGAGACGATCGCGATGAGCATCCGGGCCGGCGCGATCGGCTGCAATCTCGAAGACAGTTTTCCGTCGACGGGCGAACTGCGCGACGTCGACGAAGCGGCGGCCCGTATCGCGGCGGCCCGGCAGGCGGCCGATCGCGCGGGCGTCGACTATTTCATCAACGCGCGCACCGACGTGTTCTTCAAGGCGGCAACCGAGACGCACGACGAACGATTGCTCGACGCGACGCTGGCGCGCGCCCGCGCGTACGCGGCGGCCGGCGCCGACGGCCTGTTCGTGCCCGGCCTGCGCTCGCCGGCGCTCATTCGCGCGCTGACGGCCGCGTCGCCGCTGCCGGTGAACGTGATGCGCGTCGCGGAAACGCCGACGCTCGCGGAACTCGCGGAGTACGGCGTGGCGCGCATCAGCCACGGGCCGTATCCGTATCTGCAGGCAATGAAGACGCTGGCGGCGCTGGTCAGGCAAGGCGGCTGACCGATTCGCGGGGCGGCGGGCGGCCGCCGCGCCGCCGCTGCCGGTCACCCCGATCGGCTTTGTTCACGCAGGCGTCGTGCTGCGCTACTTCTCGCCGATCACGACGATCGGTAAGCCGCAAAGCGCGGCCGCGCAGGAGCTGCGCATGGAGTGCATGTTTCCGGCCGACGACGCGACCGACGCGCGCCACCGGCAATTGCTCGACGCGCACGCGCCGGTGCGCTGACCGACGTTCAGGATGCCTTGACGAAATCGATGAACGCGCGCAACGCCGGCGGCACGAGACGCCGCCCCGGGTAATACAGAAAGGGCCCCGAGAACGGCCGCCACCACGGTTCGAGCACCGGTTCGAGCGCACCGCTTTCGAAATGCGGGCGCACCCAGTCTTCGAACAGATACAGGATCCCCGTCTCGGCGATCGCCGCGTCGACCATCAGCTCCGTCGCCCCGCCGATCTGGACCAGCAGCGGCCCGGCGGCCGGCTCGACCCGCACGACCTCGCCGTCGCGCTCGTACTCCCACGGCGGCATCGCGCCGCTGGCGAAGCGTCCGCGCAGGCACCGATGGCCAAGCAGGTCGCGCGGATGCCGCGGCCGGCCGTGCCGGTCGAGATAGCCGGGCGCCGCCGCGGTCGCGAACCGCTGGATGCGCGGGCCGATCGGCACCGCGATCATGTCCTGTTCGAGCCGTTCGTCGTAGCGGATGCCCGCGTCGCAGCCGGCCGCCAGCACGTCGACGAAATTTTCGTCGGCGGTCACTTCCAGCCGGATGTCCGGATACGCCTCGAGAAAGCGCGGCACGATCGCCGGCAACACGAGCCGCGATGCGCTGACCGGCACGTTGAGCTTCAGCGTGCCGGCCGGTCGGCCCCTGAATTCGTCGATCCCATCGAGCGCCGCCGCCACTTCGGTCAGCGCGGGCGCGAGACGCGCGAGCAGGCGCTCGCCGGCTTCGGTGGGCACGACGCTACGCGTCGTGCGGTGCAGCAGCCGCACGCCGAGCCGCGCTTCCAGCCGGCGCACGGCCTCGCTCAGCCCCGACGCGCTGAGGCCCGTCACGCGTGCGGCATCGCGGAATCCCCTGGCGCGTGCCACGGCCATGAACGCGTTCAGATCGCCCAGATCGGTTTGCATTGTTCGCCTTTTCGTACAACCCGTGCGAATTATGCCGGCTTATCGCGCAGGCGACTCGTCCTTATGCTGAACGCATTCATCTCTTCGACAGGAGCAAGGTCATGCCCGATATTCGCCACACCGCCACCTTCAGGCTCGGCGATCGCCACGTCAGACGGATCGGCTACGGCGCGATGCAGCTCGCGGGCCCCGGTGTATTCGGCCCGCCGAAAGATCGCGAAGCCGCATTGAACGTGTTGCGCGAAGCCGTCGAATCCGGCGTCGACCATCTCGACACCAGCGACTTCTACGGCCCGCACGTGACGAACCAGTTGATTCGCGACGCGTTGCATCCGTATCGCGACGATCTCGTGATCGTCACCAAGATCGGCGCGCGACGCGGCGACGACGCATCATGGCTGCCCGCGTTCACGCCCGACGAGCTCGAGCGGGCCGTGCACGACAACCTGCGCAACCTGGGGCTCGACGTGCTCGACGTCGTCAACCTGCGCATCATGTTCGATACGCACGGGCCGGCCGAAGGATCGATCGAGGCACCCCTGGCCACGCTCGCGGAGCTGCAGCGGCGCGGGCTCGTGCGGCACATCGGCCTGAGCAACGTCACGCCCGCGCAGGTCGCGCAAGGCCGGCGGATCTGCGACATCGTCTGCGTGCAGAACCACTACAACATCGCGCATCGCGGCGACGATGCGCTGATCGACACGCTGGCCCGTGACGGCATCGCGTACGTGCCGTACTTTCCGCTCGGCGGCTTCTCGCCGCTGCAGTCGTCGACGCTGTCCGGCGTCGCGGGTCGCCTCGGCGCGACGCCGATGCAGGTCGCGCTGGCGTGGCTGCTGCGCCGCGCGCCGAATCTCCTGCTGATTCCCGGCACGTCGTCGGTCGCGCATCTGCGCGAGAATCTCGCGGCCGCCGACCTCGATCTGCCGGCCGACGCGCTCGCGGCACTCGACCGCATCGCGGGCGCCGGCGCCGCCTGACGCGCGGACGATCGCCTGGCGGCCCGTACCACGCGGGCTGCGGGCCGCCGGGCCGGTCAGGACGCGACCACGCCGACCCGCTTCGGCACGCCGGTCACGATCGTCGCGACCGCCACCGCCAGCACGATCGCCGCGCCGACGAACACGCCTGCCGCGCCGTTCGCGTCGAACACGACGCCGCCGGCGGCCGCGCCCGTCGCGATCGCGAGCTGGATCGCCGCGACGATCAGCCCGCCCGCGCTCTCGGCCTCGTCGGGCACGGTGCGCGTGACCCACGTCGACCACGCGACCGGCACGCCGCCGAACGCCATCCCCCACAACGCGACCAGCACCGCGTCGATCATCGGCGCGCGGCCGAGCACGACGAGCGCGATGCCGAGCACGACCATCAGCGCCGGCATGCCGATCAGCATCGGCCGCAGCCGGTGTTCGAGCACGCGGCCCGCGAGCGACGTGCCGACGAAGTTCGCGATGCCGTAGCCGAGCAGGATCGCCGACAGCCCGTTCACGCCGACGCCCGCGACCTGTTCGAGGAACGGCCGCAGATACGTGAAGAACGCGAAATGGCCGGTGAACACGAGGATCGTCGCGAACATCCCGAGGCCGACGGTCGGCCGGCGCAGCACGTCGATCAGCGTGCGCAGCCGCGTCGTGCCGCTCGGCGGCATCGACGGCAGCGTGACAAGCTGCGACACGAACGCGAGGCCGCCGAGCACGGCCGCGATCAGGAACACGTTGCGCCAGCCGATCAGGTGACCGAAGTAGCTGCCCATCGGCGCGGACGCGATGGTCGCGACCGCCACGCCGCTGAAGATGATCGACAGCGCGCGCGGCACCATCGCCGTCGGCACGAGCCGCATCGCGGTGGCGGTCGCCATCGTCCAGAAGCCGCCGAGCGCGATGCCGAGCACGACGCGGCCGATCAGCAGCATCGCCAGATTCGGCGCGAACGCGACGGCGAGATTCGATGCGACGAGCAGCACCGAGAACACCAGCAGCACGCGCCGCCGGTCGATCGTGCGCGTGAGCGCCGAGATCAGCAGGCTCGTGACGAGCGCGACCGTGGCGGTGGCCGTGACGGCCTGTCCGGCCACGCCTTCGGTCACGCCGAGGCTCTCGGCCATCGGCGTGAGCAGGCTCGCCGGCAGGAATTCGGCCGTGACGAGCCCGAACACGCCGAGCGCCATCGCGAATACCGCGCCCCAGGCCGGTTCGTGGGGGGCCGCCGTCGAGGCGGCCGAGGAGATTCCGGGATTCATGCGAGGTTCCGTGTCGGTTAGGGAAAGTACTGATGAGGGCGTATCGTAAGGAACGGCGGCAGGACGGTCTATGACATACAATCCGTTCTTGTTGATCGAACGTCCGTATCTCGATATGTCCGAGCCCCTTCTGCCCCCGATTCCCGACACGCACGACCTCGTCAGCGAGCTGCTGCTGGGGATGCGCCTGAGCGGCGTCCAGTACCGCCGCATCCAGGTCGCGCGGCCGTTCGGACTGAGTTTCGGCCACGGGACGGGCCGCGCGCAGTTCCATTTCATCGTGCGCGGGCCCGTGCTGCTGCGCGACGCGACGGGCGAGACGATGCGGCTCGAGGCCGGCGACGCGATCCTGTTGCCGCACGGCGGCATGCACGCACTGGTGTCCGATCCGGATGTGCCGTGCCGCGAGATCGACGGCTTCGAGGTCGCGAAGATCTGCGATACGGTCGCGTCGGTGGCGTCGGCCGGCGTGTCGCCCACGAGCTGCGCGACGAAGGAACCCGGCGCCGGCGATGCGCTGATCTTCAGCGCCTGCATGGAACTCGACCTCGGCGGCATGCAGCCGCTGGTCGGCACGATGCCCGCGTTCATGCACGTGGGCACGCTGCTCGCGCGCTACCCGGAAATCCGCCCGATGCTCGATGCGATGGAACGCGAGGCGTGCACGGCGCGCGCGGGCTTCGCGGGCATCCTCGCGCGGCTCGCGGACGTGGTCGCGGCGTTCATCGTGCGCGGCTGGGTCGAATGCGGATGCGGCGATGCGACCGGCTGGGTGCAGGCGCTGCGCGAGCCGAAGCTCGGCCGCGCGATCGTCGCGCTGCATCGCGACCCGGGCCGCAACTGGAGCGTCGCGGAGCTCGCGACCGAGGCAGGCGTGTCGCGCTCGGTGTTCGCCGAGCGCTTCCTCGCGGCCACCGGGATGACGCCCGTGCGCTACCTCACCGAGCTGCGGATGCGGCTCGCCGCGCAATGGATCGCCCGCGACCGCGAGACGATCGAAGCGGTCGCGTACCGGCTCGGCTACGGTTCGCTCGCGGCGTTCAGCCGTGCGTTCAAGCGCGTGGTCGGCAAGCCGCCGGGCGCCGTGCGCGCGGACGGCGACGTACCCGCCGAAGCGTAACGCGCGGCGCGCGGGGCCGGCGGCGGTGCCGGCCCGCAGGCCGTCACTTCAACGCGTCGAGCCGGTCGACCAGCGCCGTCGCGCACTGCACGGCGAGCGCCGCGCACTGCTCCACGTCGACGGGCGCGCCGGCCGCGACCGTACCCTGCACGATCCGGCCCAGCAATTCCTTCGAGAGTTCGGCGATCTCGTGATCCCGTTCCGTCATGATGTCCCTCCTGCGCGTCGGCGATTCCGGTGATTCGCCCGTCCGGAGCGAATGCCGTGCCCGCGCCGCTCAACGCTGCTTCGCCCGCACGACGATCTGCGTCTGCGTGTCGCGCTCGATGCGCTCGAGCGACGCGCGCAGCGCCGCGAATTCGTCCGGCGTGCAGACCTGCCGCCCGAAATCCGCGTTCATCCGCCGCGTGACCTGCACGACGCGCGCGGCCGCATCGAACACGTAATGCGACGTGAAATCGACGAAGCGGTCGTGCACGGCCGTATCGGCCGGCAGGTCGGTCACGACCACGCCCGCCGGCAACGCGATCTGGCCGGTCTCGTCGAACGCGCCGCCGATGCAGCCCCACGGCTGCGTGCGCACCGGCTCGGCCAGCCAGGTCTCGACCTGGGTCGCGATACCGCCCGTGACGCTCGACAGCGCGGGCAACGCGGTCGTGCCGTCCGGCCAGACGAAATGATCGAGCGTGCCGATGACGGTCACGTCGAACGGCCCGTCCGTCACGCGCCGGTCGCTGGTCGACAGTTGCGCGCGGCCGCGCAGGCCGCTTTGCCGCAGGCGCTCGGTCGCGAGCTGCGCGATGCGCTCGCGCGACGCGCGGCGAAACAGGTTGCGTTCGAGTTCGGCGGTCCAGCCGTCGTCCTCGACATAGGCCTGAACACGTGCGGCGCCCTGCTGCGCGGCATCGATCGAGATCCGCGCGGTGCGGGCGCGCGGCTGCGTGGCCGGCGTGCGCGACAGCACGCCCGTATCGACCAGCAGCGCCGGGCGATCCATCACGATCGGCGGCAGGTAGCCGAACGCGATGCCGGCCGTCGTCGTATCCGCGTAGAGCGCGAGATCGGGCAGCCACGTGATCGCGTGATTGATCGCGCCGGCGCCGTAGCCGGGCACCGACGGCAGCGTGTACACGGCGCCGAGATTGATCAGCACCGGTTCGCTGCGAATGCCGACCGCCGCGAGCAACGCGCCGAACAGCGCGACATGATCCTTGCAGTCGCCGTAGCGGTTGCGCAGGATGTCGGTCACGCGATGCGGCGCGGCGGCCGTCTCGCCGAGAAACAACCCGACGTAGCGCACGTTCGCCTGCACCCAGTCGTACAGGATGCGCGCCTTGTCGCGCGGATCGGCGGCATTCGCCGTGAGCGCACGCGCCAGCTGCACGACGGCCGCATCGTTCGCGCTCGGGTCGACGGCCGCGTTGCGGTAGCGCGCGGCGAACGCCGCGTAGTCGGGCAGCGTCGACACGACGAGCCGGTCGCCGTAGGTCGGATAGCCGACCGAGCCGCTCTCGATGCGATCGTACGCGCCGTGCCGGTAGTCGAATTCGTAGCGCGTGCGGCCGTTCGCCGTGACGGGCGGCAGCGCGACGTAGCCGCGTGCATCCGCATACAGCGGCATGTCGGCCGGCACGTCGAAGATCAGCCGCTGACTGTCGACCGGCTCGCGCGACGGCTCGACGGTGTAGCCGAAGTAGCCGCGATTGACCGGCTTCGTGCGGGTCTTGCGGAACGCGACGCGGGTGCTCGACCCGGCTTCGACGCCGGGGAACACGACGGTGCGCAGCAGCCCGTCCTGGAACGTCGGTGCGCCGGCCGAGCGCGGCTCCTGCACGTCGCGGATGCCGTCCGCGCCGACCGGATGCGCGACGCCGTCGCGGTCGATCGTCTCGGCCGCGAGCAGCTCGACCTTCTCGAGATTCTTGTCGTACCACACGTAGCGCTGCGCAACGGCATCGATGCCGTTCGCGTCGTTCGCGCGCAGCGTCGAATCGTCGTGCTCGTCGAGCGAGCCGTCGTGCTGCATCACGAATTCGTGGACGTCGCTGACGAGCGTGACGGGCGCCATATCGGCCGCGTCGCGGGCGTCCCGCGTGTCGTGTGAGTCGCGCGTATCGGCCACGGCCGTACCCGCGCCGAGCGCAACGGCGCACGCGAACAGGCAGCCGGTCCATCGGAAAGGAAAACGCACCACGTCGAAGCTCTCCGCGCGTTCGTTGCAGGACGTCAGCGCCGCGCGCCGGAGCGGGAGCCGTACCGCATGACGCGCGCATGACAGGCCGCTCGCGCGCACCCGCACGCGTGGCCGTCGTGCGGCCCAGTGTGGGCGACGGGCTGGCGAGCGTCAAGCCGCGGCCAGCGGGAAGGACACCTCATGTCGATCGGCGACGCTTTCGAAACCGGTGACCGCGTAATGGCGTTCGCGTGGCTGCGCGTGATCCTGTCAGGCACGCTGCCGACGGTGCTGCATCTCGAACGGCGGCATCCGAAACCGATCGACGCCGAGCGGCCATGCGCGCCGCGCATTCCCTCTCGCTCACTGTGAGGTGAGGCGAACCGCCCGCACGCCGGCCCGACCCGCAACAGCGGATCGACGTCCTGGCGTCGCTTTCAGCGCGTAAGCGGCGGCAACGCCGGCTGCCTCACCGCCGGTGCGCCCGCTCCACTCGAGTCCCCCCACCCACCGACCTCAGCCCCTCGTCTCTCCGTCCGTCGTCACCCGTCCTTTCGCCCGAACGCAAGCCGCACCGGTGTCCCGGTCGTGCGTTGTTCCCCGCAATTCGACTTTTGTGCGCGCGCAACAATGGCGATGCCTCGCGCCAGGCGCCCCGGCGGGCAACCCGATACCCGCATGGCGCATGGCGCGACGGTCTTTAAAACCACATCTCACGAGGACATACCATGCAACTCCAATCCCATCCGGCGTGCCGGCCGTTTTACGAAGCCGGCGAACTCTCGCAACTGACGGCCTTCTACGAAGAAGGCCGTAACGTCATGTGGATGATGCTGCGATCGGAGCCGCGGCCGTGTTTCAACCAGCAACTCGTCACCGACATCATCCATCTCGCGCGCGTCGCACGCGACTCGGGCCTCACGTTCGACTTCTGGGTGACGGGCTCGCTCGTCCCCGAGCTGTTCAACGTCGGCGGCGACCTGAGTTTCTTCGTCGACGCGATCCGCAGCGGCCGGCGCGACCAGCTGATGGCCTATGCGCGCTCGTGCATCGACGGCGTGTACGAGATCTACACGGGCTTCGGCACCGGCGCGATCTCGATCGCGATGGTCGAGGGCAGCGCGCTCGGCGGCGGCTTCGAGGCCGCGCTCGCGCATCACTACGTGCTCGCGCAGAAGGGCGTGAAACTCGGGTTCCCCGAGATCGCGTTCAACCTGTTCCCGGGCATGGGCGGCTATTCGCTGGTCGCGCGCAAGGCGAACCGCGGCCTCGCGGAATCGCTGATCGCAACCGGCGAAGCGCATGCGGCAGAGTGGTACGAAGACTGCGGGCTGATCGACGAGACGTTCGACGCCGGTGACGCGTATCTCGCGACGCGCACCTTCATCGACGTGACGAAGCCCAAGCTGAACGGCATCCGTGCGATGCTGCGCGCCCGCGAACGCGTGTTCCAGCTGTCGCGCTCGGAGCTGATGGACATCACGGAAGCGTGGGTCCATGCGGCGTTCACGATCGAGCCGAAGGACCTCGCGTACATGGAACGCCTGGTGATGCTGCAGAACCGGCGCGTGTCGAAGCTGCGCACGGTGTAATGCGACGGGCGCCGCCGACGGCCGGCGGCGCCTTGTCCGGAACGACGCTCAGGCGATCAGCCTGAGCTTTCTCGTCTCCGCGAGCCACGCCTCGAACGCCTGCGCCGGCATCGGCCGCGCGTAGTAGTAGCCCTGCGCGTGATCGACGTCGAGCTGCTTGAGGAATTCGGCTTCCGCATGCGTTTCGACGCCTTCGGCGACCACCGCGAAATTCAGCGCCTTCGCGAGCGACACGACCGAGCGCACCAGCGCCTGCGAGCGCGGATTGCGGTCGATCGCCGTGATGAAGGTGCGGTCGAGCTTGATCGCGTCGAGCGGCAGCCGCGACAACTGCGACAGCGACGAATAGCCGGTGCCGAAATCGTCGAGATGGATCTCCGCGCCGAGCTGGCGGAACTGCCGCATCAGCCCGATGGCCGCGTCCTCGTCCTCGATGAAGCAGCTCTCGGTCAGCTCGATGTCGAGCAGGCCGGGCTTGAGCCCCGCGCCGTCGAGAATCGACGCGAACTGATGCACGATGTTCATGTCCTGCAACTGCCGCGCGGACACGTTCACCGCGATCCGGATGCCGAGCCCCTTCGCCTTCCACGCGGCAGCCTGCGCGGCTGCCGTGCGCATCACCCAGCGTCCGAGCGGCGCGATCAGCCCCGACTCTTCCGCGAAACGGATGAACTCGACCGGCGCGACGAGCCCGCGATCGGGCGACTGCCAGCGGATCAGCGCCTCGACGCCGTGCACGTCGCCCGTCGCGATATCGACGACCGGCTGGTAATGCAGCACGAACTGCTCTTCCTCGAGCGCCTTGCGCAGGTTCGTGTCGAGCCACATGTACTTCGCGACCTTCTGGTTCATCTCCAGCGAGAACACGCGATACGTATGCTTGCCCTCTTCCTTCGCGACGTACATCGCGGTATCGGCGCTGCGGATCAGCGTCTCGAGCGAATCGCCGTGCTGCGGATGCATCGCGATGCCGATCGAGCAGCTCGTGTAGACCTCCATCAGCCCGAGATGGATCGGCGTGCGCAGCCGCTCGAGGATGATCTGCGCGGTCGCTTCGAGCAGCGGGCGCGTGCCCTGTTCGAACAGCACGAGGAATTCGTCGCCGCCGAGCCGCGCGAGCGTCGCGCCGGACGGCAGGCAGCCGCTGATGATCGCCGACACGTCCTGCAGCAGGCGGTCGCCGGTGATGTGCCCGTAGTGATCGTTGACGCGCTTGAAGTTGTCGAGATCGAGGAACAGGATGCCGACCTGCCCGCGCGTCTGCTCGCTCTCCGCGGCGATCGCCGCGTGGATGCGCTCGCTGATCGCATGACGGTTCGGCAGCCCGGTGAGCACGTCGGTGTTCGCGAGCTCGGTGAGCCGCTGCTGCGCGTTGCGCTCCTCGGTGATGTCGATGCCCGAGCAGATCAGGTACTGCTCGTCGACGCCGCTGCCGCTCTGCACGAACTTGTTGCGGAACTGGAACAGGCGCGGCCCGTTGACCGTGTTGATGTAGCGCTCGACCGCGAACGACTGGTTGCTCGCGAAGAAGCCCGTGATGTTGCTGCGCGACTGCGCGCCCTGCTCGGGGCTCATGAACAGCTCGAACGCGCTGCGGCCGATCACGTCGACCTCGCGCTTGCCCGTCACTTCCTCGCACAGGCGGTTGAAGCGCTGCACCATCCCGTTGCGGTCGAGGATCACGACGAGCGAATTCACTTCGGACACGACCTGCTCGGCGAACGCGAGCCCGTGCGACAGGTCGCCGGCGACGGATTCGGTATCGGAATAGGCGGACGCCGTGCCGGCCCAGTCGACCGTATTGACCTTCCTGCCGACGAGATGGAGGCTGACCGGGTTGCCGAACAGCACGATGTCGAGCACGAGGTGCGACGTGACGCCGGTCAGCGCGCGGATGCGCGCGGCCTGCTCGACCGTCAGCGCGATCGCGACGTTGGTCAGGCCGCGGACCGCGGCCAGTTCGAGCGCGTTGCTGTCGCTGCCGAGACGCCAGCAGGGGCTGCGCGTACCGACGTGCGCCTCGAGCACCGCGCTATCGTTTTCGTCATCCATGGACACGCCCCGATCCAGAAAAAACGCACAGTGTAGTCGGAGGCGAGTGGGCCGACCGCCTTCCCGGGCCGCGCCATGCGCGTGCCCGGCAGGGCAGCCGTGATTGCCGTGACAGCGGGCCTCGTCCCGTCCTTGTTTCCAGCTAATGCGACCGGCGTTCGCGCGTGACGCGCAGGTTCTGCCTTACGAATGATGAGAGCCATCTTATCAAATGACGATGAGGATTGGCACTCACATTTAGAGCAGAGTGTCAAGGAATCGGGACTCGATTGGCAAGCCGGATTTTTCATGATTGGCAGCATGCGACGGAGCGGATGACGCGCGGCGAATCGGGGCCGGCGCGACGGCCCGGAAGCCCCGTCTGGCGGGCATTTGCGGCCGATTCATGGATAAGGGGACGGATCTTCGGGGCGGCCGTCGCGGCAGGGTCGAATCACATGCCGCAATCCGGTTTTCCGCCATTTTTGATTCCGTTCGCGCGTGAATGCGCGGCTTTATTCCACAGTTCGTTGAAATAGTCTCCCCGCGCCCGGCGCGGGACGTCCGCGCCGGGCGCCGGGTACGCGGCTCAGCCGGCCGCGCCGTAACCGCCGCCGCCCGGCGTTTCGACGACGAACACGTCGCCCGGCGCCATCTGCGCGCGACCGATGTGATCGAGCACCTCGACCGTGCCGTCCGCCCGCTCGATCGTGTTGCGGCCGAGCGCGCCGGCTTCGCCGCCCGCCGCGCCGAACGGCGCGTGGATCCGGTTGTTCGACAGGATCGACGCGGTCATCGGCTCCAGGAAGCGGATCCGTCGCACCGCGCCGTCGCCGCCGCGCCAGCGCCCGCCACCGCCCGAGCCGGCGCGGATCCGGTGCGAATCGAGCCGCACCGGGTAGCGCCATTCGAGCACCTCCGGATCAGTGAGCCGCGAGTTCGTCATGTGCGTCTGCACCGCGCCGACGCCCGCGAAGCCGTTGCCCGCGCCGCTACCGCCGGCGATCGTCTCGTAGTACTGGTACTGATGGTTACCGAATGTGAAGTTGTTCATCGTTCCCTGGCTCGACGCGACGCAGCCGAGCGCGCCGTACAGCGCGTTGGTGATCGCCGACGACGTCTCGACGTTGCCCGAGACGACGGCCGCCGGATACTCGGGATTGAGCATCGAGCGGGCCGGCACGATCACGGTCAGCGGCTTCAGGCAGCCGGCGTTCAGCGGAATGTCGTCGCCGACCAGCGTGCGGAACACGTACAGCACCGCGGCCATGCAGACGGCCTTCGGCGCGTTGAAATTGTTGCCGAGCTGCGCGGACGTGCCGGTGAAATCGATCTCCGCACGCCGCGCCGCGCGATCGACGCGGATCGCGACGCGAATCTCCGCGCCGTTGTCGAGCGGATAGCGGTACGCGCCGTCCTGCAGCGCGCCGATCACGCGCCGCACCGCTTCTTCCGCGTTGTCCTGCACGTGCCCCATGAACGCGAGCACGACGTCGCGGCCGAACTGCGCGACCATCCGGCGCAGCTCGTCGACGCCCTTCTGGTTCGCGGCGACCTGCGCGCGCAGGTCGGCCATGTTCTGCTCGACGTTGCGCGCCGGGTAGCGGCCGGATGCCAGCAGCGCGCGCGTCTCGGCGTCGCGCAGCACGCCGGCCGACACGAGCTGCCAGTTGTCGATCAGCACGCCTTCCTCGTCGATATGGGTCGAATCGGGCGGCATCGAGCCCGGCGTCGTGCCGCCGATGTCCGCGTGGTGGCCGCGCGAGCCGACGTAGAACAGCGGCGCGTCCGAGCCGTCCGCGAACACCGGCGTGATGACCGTCACGTCCGGCAGGTGCGTGCCGCCGTGATACGGGTCGTTCAGCATGAACACGTCGCCGTCGCGCATGCGGCCGCGGTTGCGCTCGATCACCGTGCGGATGCTTTCGCCCATCGAGCCGAGGTGCACGGGCATGTGCGGCGCGTTCGCGATCAGGTTGCCGTCGCCGTCGAAGATCGCGCACGAGAAGTCGAGCCGCTCCTTGATGTTCACCGAGTACGCGGTGTTCTGCAGCCGCAGCCCCATCTGCTCGGCGATCGACATGAACAGGTTGTTGAAGATCTCGAGCCGCACCGGGTCGGCGTCGGTGCCGAGCGAGCGGCGCGTCGGCAGCGGCGTCGTGCGCGTCAGCACGAGGTTGCCCTGCGCGGTCATCGCGGCGCGCCAGCCGGGCTCGACGACGGTCGTGCCGTTCTGCTCCGCGACGATCGCCGGGCCGTCGATCGCGTCGCCGGCGCGCAGCGTGTCGCGCACGACCAGCGCCGCGTCGTGCCACCGGCCGCCGGAATAAAAGCGCGCGGCCGCGTGCGCTTGCGGCGCCGCGCCAGCCTCGCGCGGCGCGAGCGGCGCGATGTCGACCGGCGCGTCCGAGCGGCCGATCGCCTCGACCGACGCCAGTTCGGCCACCAGCGGCGTGCCGGGCATCAGGAATGCGTAGCGCTGCCGGTACGCGGCCTCGAACGCCTGCTGCATCGCGGCGACGCTGCCGGCCGGCACGTCGAGCGCCGAATCGGTGCCCTGGTAGCGCAGGTGCACGCGCCGCTCGGTCGCGATCCGCTCCGGCGCCACGCCCTGTTCGAGCAGTGCGCCGATGGCCTCGTCGGCGAGCCGGTCGAGCGCCGCGTTCAGCGCCGGCAGCGATGCGTCGGACAACACGGCTTCCACCGCGCGCTCGCGCATCGCGGTCTGGTCGGCCAGCCCCATCCCGTATGCGGACAGCACGCCCGCGAGCGGATGCGCGAACACCTGCGTCATCCCGAGCGCATCGGCCACGCCGCACGCGTGCTGGCCGCCCGCGCCGCCGAACGTCGTCAGCACGTAGCGCGACACGTCGTGGCCGCGCTGCACGGAAATCTTCTTGATCGCGTTCGCCATGCTGCCGATCGCGATTTCCAGGAAGCCTTCGGCGAGCGCCTCGGGCGTCTCGCGCCGGCCGGTCGCCGCGTGGATTTCATCGGCGAGCGCCGCGAACTTCGCGACCACGCCGTCGCGGTCGAGCGGCTGGTCCGCATGCGGGCCGAACACGCGCGGGAAATGATCGGGCTGGATCTTGCCGAGCATCACGTTGCAGTCGGTCACCGTCAGCGGGCCGCCGCGCCGGTACGCGGCCGGCCCCGGGTTCGCGCCGGCCGATTCGGGGCCGACGCGCAGCCGCGCGCCGTCGAAGCCGAGCACCGAGCCGCCGCCGGCCGCGATCGTGTGGATGCTCATCATCGGCGCGCGCATCCGCACGCCGGCCACCTGCGTCTCGAACTCGCGCTCGAATTCGCCGTTGTAGTGGGACACGTCGGTCGACGTGCCGCCCATGTCGAAACCGATCACCTGCTCGAAGCCGGCCGCGCGCGCCGCGCGCACCATCCCGACGATGCCGCCGGCCGGGCCCGACAGGATCGCGTCCTTGCCCTGGAACGCATCGGCGCGCGTGAGGCCGCCGCTGCTCTGCATGAACTGCAGGTTCACGCCCGGCATCTCGTGCGCGACCTGCTCGACGTAGCGGCGCAGGATCGGCGACAGGTACGCGTCGACCACGGTCGTATCGCCGCGCGACACCATCTTCATCAGCGGCGACACCTCGTGCGACACCGATACCTGCGTGAAGCCGATGCGGCGCGCGAGCTCGGCCAGCATCCGTTCGTGCGCGGTGTGGCGGTAGCCGTGGATCAGCACGATCGCGAGCGCACGCACGCCGCTGTCGAACACGCGGCGCAACGACGCTTCGGCGCCCTGAACATCGAGCGGCACGACCACGTCGCCATGCGCGCCGACGCGCTCGTCGATCTCGACGACCGTCTCATACAGCGCGTCGGGCAGCACGATGTCGAGATCGAACAGGCGCGGCCGGTTCTGGTACGCGATGCGCAGCACGTCGCGAAAGCCGCGCGTCGTGGCCAGCGCGGTGCGCTCGCCCTTGCGTTCGAGCAGCGCGTTGGTCGCGACCGTCGTGCCCATCTTCACCATGTCGACCTGCGCGGGCGTGATCGGCTCGCCGGCCGCGAGGCCGAGCAGGTGGCGGATGCCGGCCACGGCCGCGTCGCGGTACTGCTCGGGGTTTTCCGACAGCAGCTTGTGCGTGACGAGCGTGCCGTCGGGCCGCCGCGCGACGATGTCGGTGAACGTGCCGCCGCGGTCGATCCAGAATTGCCAGCGCGCGGCGTCGGAGGGAACGGAGGAAAGGTGTCGGTCAGTCATGGTGTCGGTCGATGCGTCGTTGAATCGAGGGACGAACGCCGCCGCACGGCGCGCGTCGCGCGCCGTGTCACGGGGTCGATGAAGAGGGAAGAAACACGCGGGGCGGGCCGCCCCGCCGCTGCCGTCGGTCAGGCGGCGTCGAGTTCGCGGCCGCGGGTCTCGGGCAGCGTCAGCGCGGCGACGATCACCACGCCGTAGGCGGCGACCGCGAAGATGCCGATGCTCATGCCGAGCCCGTATTGCTTGGACAGCGCGCCGATCAGGAACGGGAACAGCGCACCGATCGCGCGGCCCACGTTGTAGCAGAAGCCCTGGCCGGAGCCGCGCACGCGGGTCGGGAACAGCTCGGTGAGGAACGCGCCCATCCCCGAGAAGATGCCCGATGCGAAGAAGCCGAGCGGAAAGCCGAGCCACAGCATCGACGCGTTGGTCAGATTCAGCGACGTGTACGCGAACGCGATCACCATCGAGCCGACCGCGAACAGGATGAAGTTCGGCTTGCGGCCGAGGCGGTCGGTCAGGTACGCGCTCGTCAGGTAGCCGACCCACGAGCCGAAGATGATCATCGCGAGATAGCCGCCGGTACCCATCACCGTGAGGTGCCGTTCGGTCTTCAGGAACGTCGGCAGCCACGTCGTGATCGCGTAGTAGCCGCCCTGCGCGCCGGTCGTCAGCAATGCCGCGCGCAGCGTCGTCGTGATCAGCTTCGGCGCGAAGATCTCGGTGAGGCGCGGCGCGTCGGCCACCTTCGCCTGCGCGGCCTTCTCCTTCTCGTAGACGTCCGGCTCCTTCACGTAGCGGCGGATCGCGACGACCAGCAGCGCGGGCGCGAGCCCGACCAGGAACAGCGCGCGCCACGCCTGCTCGGCCGGCAGCACCGAGAACAGCAGCGCATACAGCAGCGCGCACAGCCCCCAGCCGATCGCCCAGCCCGACTGCACGAGGCCGACCGCCCTGCCGCGGTCGCGCGCGCGGATCACTTCGCCGATCAGCACCGCGCCGGCCGTCCATTCGCCGCCGAAGCCGAAGCCCATCAGCGCGCGCGCCGCGACCAGCTGGTGGTAGTTCTGCGCGAGCCCGCACAGCGCGGTGAACACCGCGAACCACAGCACCGTCAGCTGCAGCGTGCGCACGCGGCCGATCCGGTCGGACAGGATGCCGGCGATCCAGCCGCCGAGCGCCGACGCGAGCAGCGTGATCGTGCCGATGAAGCCCGCGTCGGCGAGCGAGATGCCCCAGGTCGCGACGAGCGTCGGGATCACGAACGACAGCATCTGCGTGTCCATCCCGTCGAGCATGTAGCCAACCTTGCAGCTCCAGAATGCGCGGCGCTCGCGCGGCTGCGCATCCGCGTACCACGAGAACAGGCCGCTGCGCTCGCGGCTCGCGGGCTCGGCGGCGGGCGCCGCGAGGGTCTTGCTTTCCATGGTGGTGCTCCTGTCGTGATGCGCCGTCAAATGGCTTGTGGTGCGGTATGTCGCGGTATGTCGCGTACGGGGTGGCCGGCCGGTCAGAACACGGCCAGCGATGCGTTCGTGATGTCGGTCATCAGCATGTGGCCGGGCGTATGCGCGATCGCGATCGGCAGCTTCGCGTCCATCAGCGCGGTTTGCGGCGTCACGCCGCACGCCCAGAACACCGGCAGCTCGCCGTCGCGGATCGTCACCGCGTCGCCGAATTCGGGCGCGTTCAAGTCGTCGATGCCCAGTTCCCGCGGGTGGCCGATATGGATCGGCGCGCCGTGCACGCCCGGGAACCGGCTCGTGATCTGCACCGCGCGGATCGCGTCGGCGCCGCGCAGCGGCCGCATCGACACGACCAGCTGGCCGCCGAAGATCCCCGCGCGGCGGTTCGCGATCGACGTGCGGTACATCGGCACGTTGCGCCCCTCCTCGACGTGGCGCAGCCCGATCCCTTCGCGGGCCAGCATGTCCTCGAACGAGAACGAGCAGCCGATCGCAAATACGACGAAATCGTCTTGCCACAGCGCTTCGAGCGACTCGACGCGCTCGGTCAGCCGGCCGTCCCTGTATACGTTGTAGCTCGGCACGTCGGTGCGAATGTCGAGATCCTCGCCGAGCGCGGCGATCCGGAACGCGCCCGGTTCGCCGACGCCCAGCAGCGGGCAGGCCTTCGGGTTCGCCTGGCAGAAGCGCAGGAAATCGTGCGCGTACGCGTCGGGCAGGATCGCCAGGTTCGCCTGGGCAAACGGGCCGCAATGGCCGGCGGTCGGGCCGCGGAACGCGCCGCGGCGCACGGACTGGCGGAATTCGGAAGGCGTCATGATGGTCGGTCGCAGATCGGGATGGCGTGGGGATGACGGTGGTGTGTCATCGGATATGGCGAAGAATAGAAAGGAAAAAATTTTGTCGCCAACGAGTTTTTTTGTGCCCGTTGTATAGAATTTCTTAACGGATCTGCGGGTTTTCCCCGGTCCCGTTCACTTTTCGTCGCCGGCAAGCTGCGCATCCACTGCCTCGCCCGACCGCCATGAACACACGTTTTCTCGAAACCTTCGTCACGCTCGCGAAGCTGCGCAACTTCCGCACGACCGCGGCGGCGCTGCATGCGACGCCGGCCGCGATCTCGCAGCGCCTGAAGGCGCTCGAGGACGAACTGCAGACGGTACTCGTCGATCGCGACAGCCGCGCGTTCCGGCTCACGCCGAACGGCGAATACCTGCTCGGTTATGCGAAAGCCGTGGTCGAGGCGACGCAGGAACTGCAGGCCGCCGCGTCCGGCGAAAGCGCGCTGCGCGGCAAGCTGCGGCTCGGCGTGATCGAGACGGTCGTGCACAGCTGGCTGCCGCACTACATGCGGCGGCTCGCGGCCGACTATCCGCAGCTCGAGATCGATCTGACCGTCGACGTCAGCGTCGTGCTGCAGCGCCGGCTGATGGCGGGAGAACTCGACCTGATCATCCGCGTGGAAGGCAGCGACGAAGCGTCGGTCGTGTGCGACGCGCTCGCGAACTACCCGGTACGCTGGATCGCCCGCGCCGGGCTGCTGCCGAACACGCGCACCGGCCTCGCGCGGCAGGTGCTGCGCCAGCCGATCCTCACCTACGGGCGCGGCACCGCGCCCCATCGCGCACTGGAAGACATCGTCCGCACGCTCGCGCACGCGCATGGCGTGCCGCTGTCGGAGACGCGCATCACCGGATCGCCGTCGATCTCGGTGATCGTGCAGCTGGTGCGCGACGGTTTCGGCGTCGCCGCGATTCCGGTGCTGTTCGTCGATGCGCTGATCGAGCGCGGCGAAGTCGTCGAGTTGCCGCTGCAGCCGTCGCCGCCGTCGATCGTCGTGTCGATGTCGCGGCGGGCCGACGCGCCCAGGTTCGTGCACGGTGCGTCGATCGCCGCGCGCGCGGCATGTCACGAGTATTGCGAGAAGAGCACGCGGTTGCTGGTCGAAGCGCTGTGACGGCGCAGCGGTGGACGACGCACGTTCGACATCGCCGCGCGAATCGCCCACAATCGCGTTCGGCGCGTCGCCACGTCGGCCCGCGCATCGTGAATGACGGCCCGGCCATCCGCCATTCGTCGCTTCGCATGATCGTGCACAACGAGAAGGCAACATGCAGATTCGCTCCGCTTCGCCCCGCCTGAACCTCGCGCGTGTCGTGATCGTCGCGTCGTACATCGCGTCGCTGCTGCTGCCCGTCGCGGCCGAACCGCCGAATGCGGCCGGCGCGGTGAGCTGGTGGCACGGCTACACGGTGCTCGCGCTCGGCGGGCTCGCGATCCTCGACCTGCAATTCGCGTGGCTCGGCAACCCGTTGCTCGTCGTCGCGCTGCTCAGGCCGAGCCGTACCGTGTCCGCACTGCTGGCCGGGGTCGTGGTCTTTGCGCTCGGGTGGCATACGATCCCGACCGATGCGAACTACGAAACGATCCGCACGTTCGGGGCCGGGTACTACTTATGGATCGCGGCGATGGTGGGCGCCGCCGCGCTGCCGTGGATCGGCGGACGCGAACGGCAGGATGGCGTGGCGCCGAGCGTTGCGGCCGGTGCCGCGGGTGGGGCCGCGCCGACCGGCACTGGCACTGGCACTGGCGCAGTCGCCGGCAGCACGGCCCGATCGAATGCCGCGCGATCGTCGACCCGACAAAACGGCTGGACCGTAACGGCAACCGACACGCGCATCGAAGCGACCGACGGCACCGGGGCGATGCGCGGCATCGCGCTGTCCGACCTCGGCGCGATCGTGATCGAGACCAACGACCAGGGGCCGTTCGCGTCGGATGTCTGGTGGATTCTGTTCGAGACGAACAAGCAATTCGCCTGCGCCTTCCCGCAGGATGCAGAAGGCGCGAAGGCGGCGATCGACCGGCTGCTCGACCTGCCCGGCATCGATCACCGCAAGGTCATCGACGCGCAGACGTCGATCCAGAACGCGACATTCCCGATCTGGGAGCGCAGGGCGAACGAGCCGGCCGCGCCGGGAGAAGCCGGCGCAGCGGCCTGACCGGCAACGCTTACGCTGACGCCCCTGCATGCGGCGGCGTCAGCTTGCCGTCGCCGTACTCGCGAAGCACCTGCGAAATCACGACGCGATACCCGTCCAGCCAGCGCGCCTGCTTCGCCTTGGCTTCGAGATGCGCGGGATGCTGGATCAACTGCCGCAGCGCCGCCTCGGATTCCCAGTAGTAGACGTTCTGAATCAGGCCCGCTTCCGCGTTCTCCCACGTTTCCTCGCCGAGATAGCCCGGCGTCGCACGCGCCATGTCGGCGATCTGCCGGTCGAGCCGGTGGAATTCGTCGTCGTACTGCCCGGCACGAAAAATGAAGGTCGACGCGTACATGCCGCTCCATCCGAACGAGTGAAAGAGCGCCAAGTGTAAGGCACGCGCGGCGTGCCGCGATCGTCACGCGGCGAGCGGATCGGCGTCGACGCGATCGTCGAGCCATGCGTCGATGCGTGGCGCATCGTCACGCGTGCCAACCGCGGATGCGGGCATGGCCGCGAGCGCCCGTCGCGCCCGATCCAGCGCCTGCGCGAAGCCGCGCAATTCGTGCGTCGCGGGCCGGTCGGCCGCCTGCCGGCGCACGAGCGCCGCTTCGATGTTCGCGCCGATCAACGCGAGCTGGGCGTCGATGAAGTCGATGCACAGCGCGCGGCAATGCGCGGAAACCGGCGCGACGGCCAGCAGGACCGGCACGATCGACACGGTCAGGTAGCCGCCCGGCGCAAGCCGCGACAGCGCATGACGCACGTCCTGCCCGCCATCGGTCAACGACGCGAACACGGCGTCGCGCCACACCGCGCGCTCGAACACGAGCGCAGCGCGATGCGCGTCGAGCGCCGCACGGTCCGCGACCTGTCCGGCCGTCACCAGCGGAATCGAGAACACCGATTCATCGGCAGACCGCACGCGCCCCGCTTCGACGATGCAGTTCGCGCCCAGCCACGCCGCATCGTCGCGCCGCGCCGCGAGCACGCGGGCCTGCAACCGGTCGGGCAGCGCCGGATCGAGCGGCACCGCGCGGCAGATCGACGGCTTGTTCGCGTGCACGCCGCAGCGGCCGTCGTCGGCGAGCGCCGCGCAGCGGCCCAGCGACGGATAGTCGTAGCCTTGCAGCGTCAGCGCGAGCCATTCGCCGTTCATGCCGCCGCCGCGATGGAACAGCCGGTCCGCCAGCGCATCGGCGGCCGCGACGTCGTCCGCATCGAGCGTCTGCTCGCGCCCGCCTGCCTGCCAGCGTTCGCCCGTTCGCCGCTTCGGCACGCGGCGCAGCGTCAATGCGCCGACGAAGCGATGCCGATGCCGGAACAGTTCGCGCAACGACAGCGTCGGCGCGCTGTTGCAGCAGCGTCCGCACGCGTTGCACGCGAGCTGGTAGGTGTCTACCACGGCCGCCGCACCGAATCCTGGTAGCGCGTGAGGATGAAGCGCGCGACGTCGTCCGAGTGATACGCGGCGACGAGCTGTGCGACCCACGGCTTCTCGCGATCCGCGTCGCGCACCGTCAGCACGTTCGCATACGGCGAGCGCGCATCCTCCAGGCTGATGCTGTCGCGCGCGGGCTGCAGCCCGAAGCGGGCCGCGTCGTCGCTGTCGATCGCGACGAACGCGGCCGTATCGAGCGCCGCGTAAAGCCGGTCGCGGCGCAGCGCGACGAATTTCAGCCCGAGCCGGTTGCCGGTGACGTCGCGCAGCGTCGCATGCAGACCGGCTTTTTCGCGCAGCGTGACCAGCGTGTCGTTCTGCAGCAGCACGAGCGCACGCGCCATCCCGCGCCGATCGGCGGGGAGCGCGACCGTCGCGCCGGGTTGCAGTTCGTTCAGGTTCTTCAGCTTGCGCGAATAGAACGCCATCGGCAGCGTGACGGTCGGCGCGACTTCGGTCAGCGCGACGCGCTGGCGTGCGCGAGTCGCGGCCAGCTGTTGCGCATCCTCGAAACTGGCCGCGTCGATCCGCCCGTCGGCCAGCGCCGTGTCGATGCGCGACGCATCGTCGAATTCGACGACGTCGACACCGAGCCCGCGCGCGGCAGCCACCCGCTTCACTTCGTCGAGGATCTGCGCATGCACGCCGCGCGTGACGCCGACGCGCACGGCCGGTGCAGTGGCGTCGGCAGCCATCGCCGCACCATGATGCGCGATGCCGCATGCCGCCAGCAGCCACGCCGACACGAATCGCCCGATGCCCGCCGTCATGACGCGTCCCTCAGGATCGTGCGAAACCCGATATGCGACGCGCCGAGATCGGCTTCCTGCTGTTCGCGCGACGATGCGCGATAGCGCACGCAGTAATCGCGCGAGCACAGGAACGAACCGCCCTTGATCACCATCGGCGTATCGTGCCGGCGCGTCGGCGGTGCGACGGCCGCCGTGTCGCCGTTCGTGTGCGATTGATGCGGGCCCGTGTACGCGTCCTTCGTCCATTCCCACGCATTGCCGATCATGTCGTAGAGGCGAAAACCGTTCGCCGCATAGCAGCCGACGGGCGCCAATCCCGCGTGGCCATCCTCGGCCGAGTCGAGCACCGGAAACGCGCCCTGCCAGTAGTTCGCGGCCGGCTTGCCCTGCGCATCGCGCGGCGCCGCATCGAGCGATGCGTCGTCGCGGCCGGCCTTGCCCGCGTATTCCCATTCGGCCTCGGTCGGCAAATCGCGGCCGAGCCAGTGCGCATACGCGAGCGCATCGCGCTGCGTGACGAGCGTCACCGGCAGGTTGCCGAGCCCCGTCACGTCGCTGCCGGGCCCGCGCGGATGCCGCCACGACGCGCCCTTCACCCACGACCACCATGCGAGGTCGCGCGCGTTCATCTCGTCGCGCGTCGGCACATGAAACACCGCCGCGCCGCCCTGCTGCTCGGCCTCGGTCACGTAGCCGGTGGCCTGCACGAACGCGGCGAACTGCGCGATCGTCACGTCGGTCTGGTCGATCCAGAAGCCGCCGACGCGCGTGCGGCCGTCGCCGACCGGACGCTCGTCCGCATAGCCGCGCGTGCTGCCGAACACGAACGCGCCGCCGCGCAGGTGCACCATCCCGGCCTTCGGATCGTCGCGCCATTTCGACGGCAGCCCCGAATAGCGTTCGCACTCGCGCTCCGAACCGAGCGGCGCAAGCGCGCGGCCGCGATTCAGGTCGTCGAACGCGCCGCCTGCCGGCGCCGCCGGGTTCGCATAGCCGGCCGCGAACGCGGCGGCGAACAGCGTGGCGGCCAGCGCCGCGCCGATCGTCCAGAAGCGGAACCGCATCGTGTCGCTCCCGCGCTCAATAGTAGCCGCGCGGACGCAGCGGCTCGACGCCGCCGACGTTGCTCATGTAGGCCTTCCACTGGTCGACGAGCGTGCCGATCACCGACGGATTCTGCGCGGACACGTCGGTCGTCTCGCCGCGATCCGACGCGAGGTCGTACAGCTGCCAGTGGCCGTCGAGCGGGCCGAGCGGCGGCTCGGTCCACAGCGCCTTCCAGCGGCCGTCGGCGCTGCGCAGATACGCGCGGCCGTACGCTTCGTCGCCAAACGGCGTCGTGTGCACTTCGCCCGTCGCCGAACCGGTGAGCACCGGCAGCAGCGACTGGCCCGTGACCGGATACACGTAGCGGTTGTTGTAGACGACCTTGCCCTTGTTCTGGTCGACGCCCGTCAGCGTGTTGACGAGCGGCGGCGCCGGCTGCGACGGCGGCGTGACGCCCGCGACCGCGAGGAACGTCGCCGTGTTGTCGGTCACGTGCGTGAACGCGCGCAGCGTCGGCAGCGGCTGCGACTGGCCCGGCAGGTGCACGATCGTCGGCGTCGACACGCCGCCTTCGCCCGAATAGCCCTTCGTGAGCCGGAACGGCGCCGCGCTCACTTCCGCCCAGCGCAGCCCGTACTGCAGGCGCTGCGCATTCTGCTTGCCGTTGTCGGTGCCCAGCGCCGAATAGGTCGGCTCCTGTGCGTTCGCGGTGTCGGTCGCGGTCGGGTCGGCGCCGGAATCGATCGGCCAGCCTTCCGCGCCGTTGTCCGACTGGAACATGATGAACGTGTTGTCGTATTCGCCGATGTCCTTCAGGTGCTGGATCAGCAGGCCGATGTTGTAGTCGAGGTTCTCGACCATCCCCGCGTAGATCTCCATGTAGCGCGCCTGCGCCTTGCGCTCGGCCGGCGACAGGCTCGACCACAGCTTGTCGACCTTGCCGGGGCCGTAGTCGCCGTAGCCGTCCGCGGCCGAATGCACCGCGTTGATGTACTTCGCGCCGGCCGTGCCGTTGTTCGCGGTCGCGGGCGAGGCGACCGTCGTCTCGGGCAGCCCGTCGAACGGCTTGAAATCGGCCGGAATCAGGCCGAGCGCCTTCTGCCGCGCGATCCGCGCGTTGCGGATCGCATCGTAGCCGGCGTCGTACACGCCCGCATATTTGTGCAGCCACGGATCGGGCACCTGCAGCGGCCAGTGCGGCGACGTGTAGGCCGCGTACGCGAAGAACGGCTTGCCGTCCTGCTTGTTCGCATCGATGTACGAGATCAGCTTCTGCGTATAGAAATCGGTCGAATAGAACACGGCCGGGCTGCCGCCCGCGCCGCCCGGCTGCCCGGGCTGGCCCGGCTGCACGTAGCGGCCGTCTTCCGTGTAGTTCGACGAGCCGGCCGGCTCGTGCGCGAAGTGGTTCGTCGCCGCGCCGCCGAGCAGCACGTAGCTGCGCTCGAAGCCCCACTGGTCGGGCGTCTGCCCGCTGCCCGTCGTACTGCCGACGATGCCCGAGCCGATGTGCCACTTGCCCGCGATGTACGTGTGATAGCCGGCGTCCTTCAGCAGTTGCGCGAACGACAGCGCGCGATCGTTCAGGTAGCCCTCGTAGCCGGGCAGCCCGCGCCGTTCGTCGGTCGGCACGCCCATCGTGCCTTCGCCGACGAGATGGTGATCGGTGCCCGATACCAGCATCGCGCGCGTGATCGCGCAGACGGTGCCCGTGTGGTGGTTCGACAGGATGCGGCCCGATGCGACGAGCGCGTCGAGGTTCGGCGTGTTGATCTCGCCGCCGAACGCATGGATGTCGGAGTAGCCGAGATCGTCGGCCATGATGTACAGGATGTTCGGGCGCTTCGCGGCCTGGGTCGGGGTGGGCGCTGGCGTGGCGCCGGCCTGCGACGGCGGCGCATCGCTGTCGACGCCGCCGCACGATGCGAGCGACACCGCGCCGGCAATCGCGGCGCAAACGACACGGAAACGAAAGGCATGCAACGGCGAAGCGGACTTTTTCATTCTTGTTGACGCTCGATCTACGGGAGCGGCGATCTTAGCGTCGCCCGCGCAGCGCCCAAAGTCGGATTCGTCACATGCTAACGGGGTGGGGGAATATGCGACGCGTATCGTCCGCCACGCGTCGCGCCGCCGTGCGTCAACTGCGCCCGCCGAGGCTGCCGCCGCCGTCCACCGCCAGCACCTGCCCGGTGACGAAACCGGCTTCGTCGGACAGGAAGAACGCGGTTGCGGCCGCGACGTCGTCGGCCGTGCCGAGCCGGCGCGCGGGAATCGTCGCGAGCACCTTGCGCTCGGCTTCGCTGCCGACCGGCCGCGTCTGGCGGAACAGCTCGGTCTCGATCGGGCCGGGCGCCACCGCGTTGACGGTCACGCCGTGCTCGGCGAGTTCGAGCGCCCACGTGCGCGTGCAGCCGACCAGCGCGTTCTTCGCGGCGGAATACGCGGTGCGGTCGAGGCTGCCGAAAATCGCGCGGCTGCAGATGTTGACGATGCGCCCGTGGCCGCGCGCCTTCATCGCATCGGCAAAATGCTGCGTGACCTGGATCGCGGCCCGCACGTTGAGATCGAACACGGTCTGCAGCGACTGGAAATCGATCTTCCCGAGCGGTTGCGGCAGCACGATGCCCGCATTGTTGACGATGCCGTCGACGTGGTGGCGTTCGCCGATCCGCGCGAGCGTCGCGGCGGTCTGTTCGATATCGGCGAGATCGCACGCGAGCAATTCGCCGGGGAAGTCGATGCCCTGCGCGTGCCGCGCGAGACCGACGACGCGATGGCCGCGTCGGGCGAGCGTGGTGCTGATCGCGAGGCCGATGCCGCGTGATGCGCCGGTGACGAGATAAGTGCGGGATGACATAGGCGTGCCCTTGGGAAGGAATCCGGAGGAAATGGCGCAACGCGCCTTGTGGTCACCCGGCGCGCGCGTGCTCCGCCCGATTGTGCCGCAGCGATGAGAAACGCGTACGGTCGATGCCTTCTCGTCGCGTTCGATGCGTCACCCTCACACTCGCCAGTCGCTCACCCCACCCGCCCCGCCACCACCGGCATTACGCGCCGCGACGCGATCCGCAACGCGAGCACACCACCCGCCAGCAACGCGGCCGCGACGAGCAGCAGCGCGAGATCGTACGAATGCGTGACGTCCTTGATCCGCCCCATCACCGGCGGCAGCGCGAGCCCCGCGATGTTCGCGACCGCGTTGATCAGCGCGATCGACGCGGCCGCCGTGAGGCCCGACACGTACTCGGTCGTCACGGCCCAGAACACCGGCGTCGCGGCCCAGTTGAAGCCGACCGCGAGCACCAGCAGCGCATACGCGACGGGCAGCACCGGCGTATAGATCGCCGCGATCAGCAACGCACCGGCCAGCAGCATCGGCACGCCGAGATGCAGCGCGCGTTCGCCGCCGAGATCCGAATGCCGGCCGTTCAGGTACATCGCGACGCACGCGAACAGGAACGGCAGCGCGGACAGGCTGCCGACCGCGAAGCTCGACTGTCCCGACAGACTCTTCACGAGCAGCGGCAGAAACAGCGTGAGGCCGATCGTGCCGAACGCCTGCAGCAACCAGAACGCGGCGAGCGCCCACACCTTGCCGTCGCCGAACGCACGCCGCAATGCGCCGCCGTGCGACAGATGTTCGCGCGGCGCGGCGTCGCGCAGCGTCGCTTCGAGCCACGCGCGTTCGTCGGCCGGGAGCCAGCGCGCGTGCGCGGGCGTGTCCGGCAGGCGGCGCAGCACGACGAACCCGAGCAGCAACGCGGGCACGCCTTCGAGCAGGAACAGCCAGCGCCAGCCTTCGACGCCGAGCACGCCGTTCAGGTTCAGCAGCGCGCCGGACAGCGGCAGCCCGATCACCGACGCGAGCGTCGCGCCGATATAGAAGAACGACATCGCCCGCGCCCGGTCGCTCTGCGGATACCACGCGGACAGGTAGTAGATGATGCCCGGCGTGAAGCCGGCTTCGGCCGCGCCGAGCAGCAGCCGCATCGCATAGAGCTGCCCCGGCGTCTGCACCGCGCTCATCGCGGCCGCGACGATACCCCACGTGATCATGATCCGCGCGATCCAGCGACGCGCGCCGACCCGCGCGAGGAACAGGTTGCTCGGCACCTCGAACAGGATGTAGGTCACGTAGAACAGCCCCGCGCCGAGCCCGTACATTTCGGCGCTGAGGCCGAGGTCGGCGTTCATCTGCAGCGCCGCGACCGAGATGTTCGAGCGGTCGATATACGCGACGAGGTACAGCAGCATCAGGAACGGAATCAGGCGCAGGTTCAGGCGCCGCATCGTCGCGGCGTGCAACTGCGGGGCGGTGGCGGTCATCGGCATGTCTCCTGGATCGTCTCGCGTGAGGCGCGGCGTCATGCAGGCCAGTCTAGGAGCCGCGTGAAATTCGCGTCAATTACCGGGACGTCTTCTCGATATGTGAGACGCGAGCGGGCGCGATGCGCAGCCAGCCGGGTTGTCGCGCCGTCGTCGGAACAGCGTCGCCGTCACGTACGCTCGCCGCTCGCGTCGTCGGACGCCAGCATGTGCGGAATCTCGTCGACCAGCGCATCGACGACGACCCGCACCTTCGACGGCACGTGGCGCGCCGCCGGCCGCACCGCGAACACTTCGGCGCCCGACACGCTGTCGCTGTCCATCACGAGCGCGAGGCGGCCGTCGCGCACGTACGGCGCCATCAGCCAGCACGGCAGCCACGCGAGGCCCGCGCCGGCGGCGGCCGCGTCGGCGATCGCCTGCAGGTCGTCGAACCGCAGGCGGCCGGCCGCGCGATGGTCGTGCACCGCGCCATCCGCGCCGATGATCCGCCACGGTGTCGGCTGTCCGCCGCGCGAATACGCGATGCCGACGTGCGACGCGAGTGCCTCGAGCCCCGACGGCCGGCCATGACGCGCGAGATAGTCGGGCGATGCGCAGATGCCCATGCGTTGCACGCCCAGCTTGCGGCCGACCAGCGCGCTCGTATCGGCCAGCTCGCCGATGCGCACGGCCAGGTCGAAACCGTCGTTGACGAGGTCGGCCACGCGATCGCTGAACGACATGTCGATTTCGAGCCGCGGATGGCGCTCGACGAGCCGCCGCACGACGGGCGCCACGCACTGCCGCCCGAACAGCACGGGCACGCTGATGCGCACGCGCCCGGCCGGCTCGCGGCGGCCCGCGTCGAGCGCGGCTTCCGTCTCGCCCAGTTCGGCCAGCAGCCGCCGGCACTGCTCGTAATAGACGAACCCTTCGTCGGTAAGGCCGAGCTGGCGCGTCGTGCGCTGCAGCAGCCGCGCGCCGAGCCGGAGTTCGAGCCGCGCGACGATCTTCGCGACGGCCGAGCGCGTCATGCCGAGGCGCAGCGCCGCCGCCGCGAAGCTGCCCGATTCCACCACGTCGACAAATTCGGCGACGCCTCTGAGCCGTTCGTCCATGCCGTTCCGCTCCGCTCCAATGAAATGCGATGACGGGGTTGTGTCCATGACGGCAACAATCGTTGGCCAAATTCTCGCCAATGCGTCCACCCGCGCGACACTATGATAGTCCGGACTATCTCGAAAAGGAGTCGACATGCATGCATGGCAAATCAAACCGGGCGACGGCCTGGCCGGGCTCCGGCGCGTCGACGCGGCAGCGCGACCGGTCGGGCCGACCGACGTCGTCGTGAAGATCCACTCGGCCGCGCTGAACTACCGCGACCTGATGTTCGCGCGCGGCGACTATCTGGGTATCGGCAAGGAAGCGCTGATCCCCGTCGCCGACGGCGCCGGCGAAGTCGTCGAGACCGGCCGCGACGTCACGCGCTTCAAGCCGGGCGACCGCGTGATCAACACCTACTTCCCGCGCTGGATCGACGGGCCGCCGACGCCGCAGAAAGTCGCGGGGTCGCCCGGCGCGCAATTCGACGGCGTGCTCGCCGAACGCTTCGTGTCCGACGAAACCGCGCTGGTCGCGATTCCCGCGCATCTCGACTACGACGAAGCGGCGACGCTGTCGTGCGCGGGCATCACCGCATGGAACGCGCTGTTCGTCGACGGCGGACTGGAGCCGGGCGCGACCGTCGTGCTGCTCGGCACCGGCGGTGTGTCGATCGTCGCACTGCAGCTTGCGCAGGCCGCCGGGTTGCGCACGATCGTCACGTCGTCGAGCGATGCGAAGCTCGAACGCGCGCGTGCACTCGGTGCGGACGCAACGATCAACTATCGCGCGACGCCGGAATGGCAGCACGAGGTGCTGCGGCTCACCGACGGCGCCGGCGCGGATCTGGTCGTCGAGGTCGGCGGCCGCGATACGCTGCCGCGCTCGGTCGCCGCGACGAAAATCGGCGGCATCGTGTCGGTGATCGGCGGCCTCAGCAGCTTCGGCGGGCCGGAACTCGGGCTGCTGTCGCTGATCGGCGGCTTCCGGCGGTTGCACGGTTTCATGGTCGGCAGCCGCGCGATGCTCGACGACGTCGTGCGGCTCGTCGACGCGAAACGGATCAAGCCGGTGGTCGATCGGGTGTTCGGCTTCGACGAAGCGCCGCAGGCGTATGCGCACCTGCAATCGGGGCAGCACTTCGGCAAGGTGGTGATTCGCGTCGCCTCGTGACGCGCGCAAGGACCGCCCGCCGCGGGCCGGCGCTCCACGCGCCGGCGCCGCGGCAGGCATCGCCGTCAGATCTTCGCGGTCAGCGTGATCCCGACCGTGCGCGGATCGCCATACAGCACCGGATACGCGCCATACGACGGCAACAACTCGAGTTTCTTGTAGACCTTGTTCGTCAGGTTCGTCACGTAGCCGGTCACGATGTACTTCTGGTTCGGCGTCGTGTACGACACATGCGCGTTCAGCACCGTATAGCCGCCCTGCCAGAGCTGCGGCATCGTCTGCCGCGTCGCGCTGAAGTACTCGCGGCTGCGGTAGTTCACGTCGCCGCCCGCCGTCAGCGTGCCGAACGACACCGGCACGCGATAGTCGACGCCCGCGTTCAGCGTCGTATGCGGCGAACGCGCGAACGAGTTGCCGACGGCCGTCGGCACGTTGCGGAATTCCGTGTAGCGCGTGTTCAGCATCCCGAGGTTCGCGAACAGGTACAGGCTGTTGACCGGCTGCGCCTTCAGCTCCAGCTCGAAACCGTCCGCGCGCCCCTGCCCGGCATTCGACAGCGTCGACACCGGCGGGCCGCCGAACGGGTTCGGCGCCAGCGCGAACACCTGGATGTCGCGATAGTCGTAGTGGAACACGCTCGCGTTGACGATCAGCCGCTTGTCGAACCATTCGCTCTTGATACCGACTTCGTAATCGCTCAGGTACTCCGGCGACACGGTCGACACCGTGCTCTGCGTATACGCGTTGCCGTTGTAGCCGCCCGAGCGGAAGCCGCGCGCATAGCGGAAATACGCGCGCACATTGCTGCTGAGCGCATATTCGGGCGTGAGGTCCCAGGTCGGCGCGCGCCAGGTGTTGGTCTGGTGCTGTTGCGCGCTGACCGCGAGCGGCGACGATACCGACGACGGCGACCACCAGCTGTTCGGATCGCTGAACGTCACATTGCCCGTATCCTGCAGCCCGGTCAGGTTGATGGTCTTGCGCTCGATCGTGTAACGCAGCCCGCCCGTCACGTTGAAGCGGTCGGTGAACCGGTACTTGACGCTGCCGAAGATCGCCGCGCTCTGCGTGTGCTGCGTGAGGTCGGTCAGATGGTAGTACGCGGGCGACGGCGAGCCCGGCAGCCCGCCGCCGGCGCCCTGCTCGGCCAGTTGCTCGGTGAACAGGTGCGTGCCGACGATCCAGCTCAGCCGGTCGTTCTGCGGCGATTCGAGCCGGAATTCCTGCGAAAACTGCCGGCTCGACAGGCGGTCGTGCGAGCGCGCCGCATCGACCGGCGAATAGTCCTCGTCGTCCTGGTACCAGCGGTGCAGCCCCTCGAACGCGGTGATCGACGTCAGCGATACGGCCGGGTTGATGCGCCAGTGCGCGGTCAGCGACGTACCCCACGTCGAGATGTGATCGCTCGACGGCGCGTTGAGCGACACCGTATACGGATCGCTCGACCCGACGAAGCCGAACTGGTTCGTGCCGCCGCGTCCCGCGCCTTCCGCGTGCCATGCGTTGCCGCCGCCCGTATAGTTGCGGCCGTGGATGTTGAACAGGAAATCGGTATCCGACGTCGGCACGGCGAGCACCTGGAAGCGCACCGCGTTGTCGTGGAAGCCGCCGAAGCGCCCTTGCTGCACCGTGTTCGTGTAGAAGCTGTCGGCATTCTCGTGATACACCGACACGCGAGCGGCCAGCACGTCGTTCTTGCCGATCGGCCCGCCGATCGCCGCTTCCGCGAGCCGGCTGTTGTACTGGCCGAGCCCGATTTTTCCGTAGCCGCTCACGTCGAACGTCGGTTTCTGCGACGTGATGCTGAGCGCGCCGCCGACCGTATTCTTGCCCCACAGCGTGCCTTGCGGCCCGCGCAGCACTTCGATGTGGTCGAGGTCGAACAGCGGAAAGCCCTGCCCGAACACGCTGTTGATATAGACGTCGTCGAAGTACACGCCGATCGGGCTCAGCGACAGGTCCGACGGATCGTTGCTGCCCACGCCGCGCAGGAACCAGCGCGGCCGCTCACGGCCTTCGGTCGATTGCCCGGTGAAGTTCGGCACGTACTTCGTCACGTCGTTGATCACGCGCAGTTCGTTGTTCCTGATCGCATCGCCGCTCAGTGCGGTGACCGCGACCGGTACGTCCTGGATGCTTTCCTTGCGCCGGCGCGCCGTCACGGTCACCGTGCCGAGGTTCGTTTCGCGTGCGGCCGCGCCGCGGTTCACACGCACCGCCTTCGGCGCGGCCGCGGCGGCATCGTCCGATGCCTGTTGCGCCGGCTGCGCGTCCGGCGCGCCCGCCGTCGCCGCGCCGTCCTCTGCCCACGCGGGCAACGATACGGCGCCGCCCGTCAACAGTCCCCCCAGCGCGGTGACGATTAGTTTTTTCCTGAACATCGATGAGTCATCCTGTTTGATCGGTTGAACGCACGTGCGTGCGCGACGCACGGGTTCTCTCATGCAATTCGGATGCCAGCGTCGACGTGCCCGTCGCACGGGGCTTGCGGCGGGCATGCCGCGCCGGTGTTGCTGCATGCGCATCTGTGAACGACGTCAAACTGCTGGTCACGCAACACCGGCCGACGCCGAAATCGTCAGGACAGCTTCGCAGGCGCCGGCTGCGTTGCGTCGCGACGTCCATGCGCGAACCGCAGTGCAAGCGCGCCCAGCACGACGACGGGCAGCCAGCACAGAAACACCGCCCGCAGCCCGACGAGTGGCGCGAGCGCGCTGCCGATCAGCGGACCGCAGAACGCGCCGGTCATCGACGCGAGGTTGTAGAGGCTCGACACCTGGCTCTTGTCGGCCGGATGACGGCCGAGATGCTGCATGTTCACGAGATGCAGCAGCGACGACCCGGCGCACAGCGCGGCGAGACCCGCGCCGACGGTCCATGCGTCGCGCCCGAGGCCGAGCGCGAGCAGCCCGGCCACGCCGCCCGCGACGCTCAGTGCATGGCAACGACGTTCCGTCATTCGCTGCGCGACGTGCCCGAGCCCGAACAGCGCGAGCACCGCGACGACGCCCTGCAACGTCAGCAGCGCGACGGCATGCGTCTGCGCGAGGCCGAGCGACTGGATCGCGAGCACGACCGTATAGGTGCCGACGAGTGCGCGCGTCGCGCTGTTCACCGCTTCCGCGACGAGTTGCTCGCGGATGTCGCGGCGCCAAGCGAGCGCGAGCAACGTACGCAGGCTGCCGGTTCCGGTTCGATCACCACGCGGCGGCGGCGGTGCATCGCCGAGCAACGCGCGGCTGAACAACGCCATGCCGGCGAAACTCGCCGATGCCGCGCAGAACGTCGCGACCGCACCGTGCGTGCCGATCAGCCAGCTCGCCAGCCACGGCCCCGCCATCCCCGTTCCGACCGACATCGCCGCGCGATACCAGCCCGCGCGGGCCAGGCCGATCTGAGCGAGACGCGCGAGAAACACCCCGTTGATCGACACGATCCGGAACGGAATGCACAGCCCGATCAGCCCCTGCGTGAGTGCGATCAGCGGCCATGCGCCGGTGAACGGCACGACGAGATTGAGCAGCATCGGCCCCATGCTCGCGGCGAAGTACACGCGCCGTGCACCGTAGCGCGCGACCAGCAGCCCGGCCGGCAATGTCATCAGCGCGATGCCGAGCGGCTCCATCGCGGCGATGATGCCGAGCCGTGCGTCGTCGACGCCGAGCGCCAGCGCATACAGCGTCGTCGCGAGCTGCGCCATGCTGATCGTCGTGCCGCTCGCGAGCGCGAGCAGCATGAAGCCGCCGGTGAAGCGCTCGCGCCGCCATGCGTCGGCGACGCGTGCCGGCGTGCTCACCGCGACAGCGTCGCGATGCCGTCGAGCGCGCGCCGGTCGATCCATGCGCGCACGTCGAAGTCGGCGGGCAGGAACCGCCAGTCGACCAGGAAGCGCTTGAAATCGTCGAGCGCGGCGATCGACGCTTCGTCGAGATCCGTGCGCAGCCGCCGGTGGACGTCCGCGCCGTATGCGAGCCGCAGCCAGTCGTGGCCCGAGCCCGTCTCGCGACCGAGATAGCCGAGCACTTCGTGCTCGTGCTCGCGGGCCCACCCTTCGACGTCGGTCACGCGTGCGAGAAAGCGGCTGACGATATCGGGGTGGCGCTCCAGCGTCGACGCATTGACGGTCAGCGGGCGCGGCGAGCCGTTGTTGATGCGGATCTGCGGATCGGGATGAAAGCCGATGTCGATCACCGGCTGCGCGCCGATCAGGTGCGCGGTTTCGAGCCCGAGCGAACCTTTCACGTAGATCGCATCGACGTCGCCGCGCACCAGCGCGGCGGCCTCGGCCGCATAGAGCCGCCGGCTCGACAGGCTCGCGGGGTGGCTGAATGCCGCGTCGCGGGTCGCGGGCGTCGACACCGGCGCGCGCAGGTTCGAGGCCGGTACGTCGACCCAGTCGACGTCGCCGGGGCCGAGCCCGTCGAGCGACAACGCGCTGACGAAACCGCGCAGCGCCGCCGCGCGGAAGATGTCGATCCGCTCGCCGTCGCGGCGCGGCAGGCCGATGCGGCGCCCGCGCAGATCCTTCGGTCGCGCGAGGCCGGCTTCCGGCAACGCGACGATCGCCTGCGCCTCGTCGACCCAGGTCAGCGCGACCACGCGCGTGTCGGCGCCGGACGCGCGTGCCCACAGCGCCGGAATGCTGCCGCCCTGGCGGAACGCGTTGTCGAGCGAATGGTCGACGTGCGCGTGATGCAGTGCCGCGTGCTGGCTTTCCTGCAGCGCGCGCACGGTGATGCCGTCGCCGGCGAATTCGTGATCCAGCCAGCCGAGATGGGCGGCGATGCCGAGCGGTGTCGGCACCGGACAGCGCGTGTACCAGATCGACTGGACGTTGTGTGAAGCCGTGGTGCTCATGAATGCGTTCGCAGAAAGGAGTCGTGAAGGGCGCGTCAGCCGCGCGGCGCGGTGAGCACCGACAGTCGCGTGATGCCCGCGTGCTCGATCGCCGCCATCAGCTTCGCGACGGTGCCGTACGGCACGTGCTCGTCGGCCTGCAGGTCGAGCGCGACGTCGGGCCGGCCGGCCTTCAGCGCGGCCAGCTCGGCCGGCACCGTGTCGAGCGCGACCGCGCGCTTGTCGAGATACACGACGCCCTTGCCGTCGACGCTCACGGTGACGTTCGGCTTGCGGTCGGCCGGCGCGGTGGCGACGGTGTTCGGCAGATTCACGTGCACCGCGTTGTTCAGCAGCGGCGCGGTGACGATGAACGCGACCAGCAGCACGAGCATCACGTCGACGAGCGGCGTGATGTTGATTTCGCTGAGCACGTCATCGTTGTCGGAAGAGGACGAGAAGGCCATTATGCGAACGCCTCCTGGCGGGTGTCGTCGGAACGGCGCGCCGGGGCGGCCGCGGGCGCGGCGGCCGGCACGCGGAAGCCGGCCTTCTGCGCGAGCGTGACGAAGTCGGTCGCGAACGCGTCGAGATCGGCCGACGCAGCCTTCACGCGGCGCACGAAGAAGTTGTACGCGAGCACGGCCGGCACCGCGACCGCGATGCCGATCCCGGTCGCGACGAGCGCTTCGCCGATCGGACCGGCCACGACGTCGATGCTCGCCGACGCACTGTGCGTGATCGCGGTCAGCGCATGGATGATGCCGAACACCGTACCGAACAGCCCGACGAACGGCGCGGTGCTGCCGATCGACGCGAGCACCGCGAGCCCCGCTTCCTCGCGCCGGCGCGCGTTGTGGATCTGCTGGCGCAGATGGCGTTCGAGCAGGTCGTGACGGCTCCAGCTGTGTTCGAGATCGTGCGCGCTGCTCTCGTCGGCGCGCCGCAGCGCGTCGAAGCCCGTCGCGGCGAGCTGGCCCACCGGGCTGTTCGCGCCGTCGAGCGCGGCCGCGTCGTGGAAGCTGTTCGCGGCCCAGAATGCGCTGACGTAGCGCCGGTTGCGCGCGCTCGAACGCAGGCTCTGGATCGCCTTCACGACGATCAGCGTCCACGTGACGACGGAGAAGACGACGAGCAGCCAGAGCGCGCCCTGGACGATGAAGGTGGTCGGAATACCGTTCATGATGTGAGTTCCTTGAAAAATGTGGCGGGCGGCCCGGCGGGTCAGCCCAGCTTGAAATCGATCGGCACGTTGACCCAGCCGTCGACCGCTTCGTCGCCGCGCTTCGCGGGCACGAAGGTCCAGCGCTTCACGGCGGCCACCGCCGCGCTGTCGAGCATGCGGCGGCCGCTGCTCGTGCGGACCTCGACCGAATCCGGCGTGCCGTTCGCGAGCACGTGCACGCGCAGCACGACGCGCCCTTCCCAGCCCTGGTCCTGCGCGAACGCCGGATAGTCGGGCGCCGGGTTGCGCAGGTACGCCGCGTCGCCGATCGGCGCGGTTTCGCGCACCGGCGCGGCGGGTGCGGGCGCAGGTGCCTGAACCGGGGCGGCGGGCGCGGCGACGGCCGGGGTTGCCGGCGTTGCCGGCGCGGGTGCGGCTTCGCGCGTCGCCTGCGGCGTGGCAGCCGGCGCCGGATGCGCGACGGCCGCGCGCGGCTTCGGCGGGATTGGCGCCTGCTTCGGCGGTTTCGGCGGCACGACCGGCGGCGGCGGATGCGCGGCCTGCGGCAGCGGTTCGGGCGGCCGCGTCAATTCGACCGTCATCGGCAACGGCCGGGGCGGCTGCGCGGGCGGTGCGGCAGGCACGCGCGCGGCCAGCAGCGCAACGCCCGCATGCAGTGCCGCGACAGCCAGCGCGATCGCGGCCGCGCCGCGCCATCCGTTCGCCTGCGCCGGTCGCGTGCCCGCCTGCGCGGACGGCACGACCGACGGCGGTCGCGCCCGGGTCGCCGCCGTCACGCTCACCGTG